>JAKAHL010000007.1 GCA_021815005.1 Chloroflexota bacterium | reverse complement strand
GCGCCCCGGCGGCGTCAGCGCAGGAACTCGGCCGGGGTGCTGAACGACCGCAGCGCGGCCATGTAGTTGGCGCGCTCGAACAGGGACGGGTCGGCCACGCTGGCCGCGCTCGCAGCCCCGCGCATCTGGCCCACGGACTCGTACTCGTGCTCGGCCATCCACGCGGCCAGCCCGTCCACGAGCGAGCGCATGTGGCTCGGGCCGTGGTGGAGCAGCGAGGACGCGGTCATCGCGACGTCCGCGCCGACGAGCAGCGCCTTGGCGGCGTCGGCCGCCGTGTGGACGCCCGAGGTGGCCGCCAGCCCCACCCCGTCCCCGAGCTGCGGCCGCAGGATCGCGATCCAGCGCATCGGGAGGCGGAGCTCGGCCGAGACCGAGAGCGACACCCGGTTGACGACGTCGAGCGAGTCCAGGTCGAGGTCCGGCTGGTAGAAGCGGTTGAACAGCACCAGGCCGCTCGCGCCCGCCTTGACCGCCCCGGCGGCGAAGTTCCCCAGGGCCGAGTAGTACGGGCTCAGCTTCACCGCCAGGGGGATGGTCACGGCCGCTCGGACCGCCGCGATCAGCTCCAGGTCACGGGCCTCGCGGTCGCAGCCGGACATCGCCGGGTCCGCGACCACGTGGTACAGGTTGAGCTCGAGTGCGTCGGCACCGCTGTCCTGCATCAGGCGCGCGTAGCGAACCCACCCGCCCTGCGTGGTGGCGTTGAGGCTCGCCACCACCGGGATCGCGACGGTCCGCTTGGTCTTGGCCAGGCGCTCGAGGTAGCGGTCGCCGGCGTCCCGGTAGTCCCCGATCTGCGGGAAGTACGAGAGCGCCTCGCCGAACTGCTCGTCGCCCTGCTCGAGCGAGCGGTTCAGCTCGATCTCCTCGTGGAGGACCTCCTCCTCGAACAGCGAGGGCAGCACGACCGCCCCCGCCCCCGCCTCCTCGAGGCGCTTGCACCCGGCGGGGTCGCCGGTGAGCGGCGACGACGACGCGACGATCGGATTCCGGAGCTGGAGTCCCAGGTACCGGGTCCGCAGGTCCGCGCTCATGCCTCGACCTCCGGCTCGCCACGGCCCGCGGCCGCCGGCTCGCCCTCTCTGGAGTGCAGGTGCGGCACGTTCCGGTGGATGCCCGCGAGCTGCTCGTAGTACCGCCACTTCTCGTCGGCGTCGGCCTGCATGAGCTCGGCGAGCTCGGCGGCCTTGTCGGGGTTGGTGCGCTCGAGGATGGCGAACCGCGTCTCGCTGGCCACGAACTCGTGGATCGGCAGGGTCGGCTTGGTGGAGTCGAGCCTGAACGGCATGCCCTCGTCGTCGCTGACCACGGGCGAGTAGCGGTAGAGCGGCCAGTAGCCGGACTTCACCGCGTCCTTCTGGTGACTCATGGACTTGCTCATGTCGATGCCGTGGGCGATGCAAGTGGCGTAGGCGATGATCAGGCTCGGCCCGGGCCAGGCGTCGGCCTCCAGGAAGGCCTTGATCGTCTGCGCGTCGTTGGCGCCCATGGAGACCTGGGCCACGAACACGTTGCCGTAGCTGCGGGCGATGGCGCCGAGGTCCTTCTTGCCCGTGGCCTTGCCGGCCGCGGCGAACTTGGCGACCGCACCGCGCGGCGTGGACTTGCTGGCCTGCCCGCCGGTGTTCGAGTACACCTCGGTGTCGAGGACCAGGATGTTGACGTTGCGGCCCGAGGACAGGACCTGGTCCAGGCCGCCGAAGCCGATGTCGTAGGCCCAGCCGTCGCCGCCGATGATCCACACGCCCTTGCGGACGAGGTCGCCGGAGAGCGATGCGAGGGAGCGGGCGTCCTCGGAGCCGATGGCCGCCAGCCGCTCGCGCAGCTGGGCCACGCGGCCGCGCTGCGTCTCGATGCCGGCCTCGGTGCTCTGGTCGGCGTGGACGAGGTCAGCCGCGAGCGCCTCGCCGATCTGCGGCGCAAGCCGCTGCACCAGCGTGGAGGCGAGCTCGTGCTGCTTGTCGAGCGCGAGGCGCATGCCGAGGCCGAACTCCGCGTTGTCCTCGAACAGGCTGTTGGCCCAGGCCGGGCCCTCGCCCGCGGCGTTGGTGGCCCACGGCGTCGTGGGCAGGTTGGCGCCGTAGATGGAGGAGCAGCCGGTGGCGTTGGCCACCACCATCCGGTCGCCGAACAGCTGGGTCGCGAGCCGCAGGTACGGCGTCTCGCCGCACCCGGCGCAGGCGCCCGAGAACTCGAACAGCGGCTCGAGGCGCGCGGCACCCTTGACCGTGTCCACCGGGATCGCCTCGCGGGCGAGCGGCGCGATGGTCTGGAACCTGTCCCAGCGCTCGCGCTCGACCTCGCGGTTCTCGAGGTAGTTGGCCATGTTGATGGACTTGTGGCCCACGTCCGAGCGGCTCTTGGCCGGGCACACGTCCACGCACACGCCGCAGCCGGTGCAGTCGTCCGGGGCCACCTGGATCGTGATCAGGTGGTTGGCGAGCTCGCGGCTCTTGAACTCCTTGCTGGGCAGCCCGTCCACGGCCTGGTCGGCCGGATAGACCTTCATGCGGATGGCCGCGTGCGGGCAGACCATGGCGCACTTGCCGCAGTCGATGCAGATGGACTCGTCCCAGACCGGGATGGACGGGGCGATCGCCCGCTTCTCGTACCGCGTGGTGGCAGTGGGGAAGGTGCCGTCCACGGGCAGTGCGCTGACCGGCAGCAGGTCGCCGTCGCCGGCGATCAGCTTGGCGGTCACGTCGCGGACGAACTCGGGGGCGGTGGCGGGGATGAGCGAGCTGGCGACGTCGTCGCCCTTGACCGTGCCCAGGGCGACGTGGGCCATCCGGGCGAGCGACGCGTCGATGGCCGCGTAGTTGCGCTGGACCACCGACTCGCCGCGCTTGGCGTAGGTCTTCTTGACCGAGTCCTTGATCCGCGCGATGGCGTCGTCCGCGGGCAGCACGCCGGACAGCGAGAAGAAGCACGGCTGCATGACCGTGTTGATCCGGTTGCCCATGCCGACCTCGGTCGCGACGGCGAACGCGTCGATGACCCACAGGTCGATGCCCTTGTCCACCATGGCCCGCTGGACGCCGGCGGGGAGCTGGTCCCAGACCTCGGCCGGGCCGTACGGCGAGTTCAGGAGCAGCGTGGCGCCCGGCTTGGCGAGCTCCATCACGTGCTTGTTGTGGATCAGGTTGAACTGGTGGACCGCGACGAAGTCAGCCGCCTCGACCAGGTAGGTGCTCTTGATGGGCTTGGGCCCGAAGCGCAGGTGCGAGGTGGTGATCGAACCCGACTTCTTGGAGTCGTACTTGAAGTAGCCCTGGGCCCAGAGGTCCGTGCCCTCGCCGATGATCTTGACCGAGCTCTTGTTGGCGCCGACGGTGCCGTCCGACCCGAGGCCGAAGAACACGGCCTGGACCTCGCCGGCGGGCCGCTCGTAGCGGAACTCGCGGTCCATGGGCAGCGAGAGGTGGGTCACATCGTCGAAGATGCCCAGCGTGAAGTGGCGCTTGGGCTTCGCGGCGGCCAGCTCGTCGAAGATGGGCTTGGCCATCGACGGGTTGAACTCCTTGGACGCCAGGCCGTAGCGGCCGCCGATCACCCGCGGCATGGCCGCGAACGGGGCGGTGTCGCCGTCCATCGCCTCGGCAAGCGCGGACACGACCTCGAGGTAGAGCGGCTCGCCGACGGCGCCCGGCTCCTTGGTCCGGTCGAGCACCGCGATGGCCCTGACGGCCTTGGGCAGCGCCGCGACGAACGCCTCGGACGGGAACGGGTTGAACAGGCGAACGGCCAGCATCCCGACCTTCTCGCCGCGGGCGACGAGGGCGCTCACCGTCTCCTCGACCGCACCAGCAGCGGAGCCCATGACCACCACCACGCGCTCGGCGTCCGGGGCGCCCACGTAGTCCACGAGGTGGTACTGGCGGCCGGTGCGGGCGGCCAGCTCGTCGAAGACCTCCTGCACGACGCCCGGCACGGCGAGGTGGTACGGGTTGCCTGCCTCGCGCGCCTGGAAGTAGACGTCCGGGTCCTGCGCCGTGCCGCGGACGACCGGCTTCTCC
This sequence comes from Chloroflexota bacterium, assembly GCA_021815005.1. Classification (GTDB taxonomy): domain Bacteria; phylum Chloroflexota; class Limnocylindria; order Limnocylindrales; family CSP1-4; genus CAIXZV01. The sequence continues at coordinate 13,278 of JAKAHL010000007.1, read as the reverse complement.
GGCGAGAGCTGGCGCGCCCGGTGGGCGAGGATGTCCTCCTCGCGGATCAGGGCCCGCAGGTCCTCCTTGGACAGGATCGCGATCTTGTTGATCTCGTGGCTGGTGCGGAAGCCGTCGAAGAAGTGGAGGAACGGCACCCGGCTGCGCAGCGTGGCGGCGTGGGCGACGAGCGCGAAGTCGTGCGCCTCCTGGACCGACCCGGCGGACAGCATCGCAAAGCCCGTGGCCCGGGCGTGCATAACGTCGCTGTGGTCGCCGAAGATCGACAGGGCGTGGGTCGCCAGCGCGCGGGCGGCGACGTGGATGACCGCCGGCGTGAGCTCGCCCGCCATCTTGAACATGTTCGGGATCATCAGCAGGAGGCCCTGCGACGCGGTGAACGTCGTGGCGAGGGCGCCCTTCTGGAGGGCCCCGTGCATGGCGCCCGCGGCGCCGCCCTCCGACTGCATCTCCACGACGTCCGGGACCTGGCCCCAGAGGTTCGGCTTGCCGGCAGCCGCCCAGTCGTCGCAGTGCTCGGCCATCTGCGAGGCTGGCGTGATCGGGTAGATGGAGATCACCTCAGACAGCGCATAGGCGACGCGGGCCGCCGCCTCGTTGCCGTCGAGGGTCTCCCAGTGCTGATCCATCGGTTCGCAGTTCCTTTCGGGCGGCGCCGGCCACCCGTGCTGGTGGCGGTTGGGCTCGGTCGGGGGACACCAACGCGGCATCGCCCGACACTCTGCGGGAATTGTGCGCCACTCGGCGCTGTGGCGGCCGGCCGGATGGATCACCCGCAGCGGACCGCAGGTCAGGGGTTGGGGGCCAACTGGTAGGGATTCCGGTCCGGTAGGCCCGCCCGGGATGCCGGCGGGGGCCGGTGTGACCGGGCCGCTGCCGGGTCGCGGCCCGGCGCGGGAAGCCCGGGCCAGGCGGTGCGGCGCGCGGGCGAGCCCGGGAGATCCCGGCCGATCGGGGCGAGCGCCCGGGCGTTTGACCGGCTCCGGCGGCGAACCCTACCCTCTTTCGAGCAGCCGGCGATGGTGCCCGCCGAGACGCGAACGCGTCTGAACCGCCCGCGAGGGCTGATGGCCTCTGGCCTGTACGCGCAGGACGGGGCCTCCCGTTGCCCCGCAGACGGAGGCGGCATGACGTACCTCGCCATATCGGTCGGCGCCATCCTCGGCGCCAATGCCCGCTTCCTGCTGGGCGGCTGGGTCTTGGAGCGGATGGGCGCCGAGTTCCCCTTCGGCACGCTGCTGATCAACGTCAGCGGCTCGCTGGCCATCGGGCTTGTGTACGCGCTGATCCAGCGGCTCGGCGCGCCCGACTGGGTCCGGCCCCTCGTGGTCGTGGGGTTCCTGGGGGCCTACACCACGTTCTCGACGTTCTCGCTCGACACGCTCTCGATGGCCGAGAGAGGCGCTTGGCTGGCGGCCGTCGGCTACGTCGTCGCGAGCGTCGCCGCGTCCATCATGGCGGTCGGGCTGGGCGTGACCCTGGGTGGCGGGGGCTGATCGCCGGGGCCTGGGGGAGCGCGCGGGGTCGTACGCGGCCGTCGCCCAGGCGGCCTGCGACGCACGAGCCCGCCTCATTGTTGCGTGCATGATCCGGCGAGGGCTGGTATGGTCCGCGCCGTTGGCCTGACGACAGGGGTACCAGCTGCATATCTCCGACCGGCAGGATGACCTGCCGTCTGGTCGCCGCCTCTCTCCGGGGAGGACGCACGATCAGCAGCGTGTCGCCACACGAAGCGCTGCGAACCTCCTCTGACCGGTCGGTCCCGTCCCATCGCCACGGCGAGATGACCGCCGTGTCCTGGTAGAGAGGAGTCCTTTGCGTCTCACCGCCGGCCTCCGGGCCTTCGGAATCGCGGCGCTCGCCGCCGTCTCCACGCTCGTCGTCGCGTCGCCCTCGATCGCGGCCGCGAGTTCGGCCAACACATCGCTGACGGTCGCCATGCGCGTCGTCACCATCGCCGAGGCGCAGCTGGGCAAGCCGTATGTCTTCGGCGCCGCCGGCCCCACCGCCTTTGACTGTTCCGGCCTCGTCCGATACGCCTACCTCCAGGCGGGGGTGAACGCCCTCCTGGGCGGCGGCCACTCGGGCTACGCGATGCTCGCGTGGGGTCGGGCCCGCCACCTCGTCAGCCGCTCGAACCCCCAGGTCGGCGACGTGGTCATCTACGGGAACGGGGCGCACGCCGCCATCTACATCGGCGGCGGTCGCGTGATCAGCGCGCTCAACCCGAGCCAGGGCATCCGCATCACCGGCCTGTATGCGCTGCACGACTCCGTCACGGGTTACATCCACACGCACCTGAGCGGGACGGGGCCCTCCAGCACGCCCTCGCCGTTGCGGACCGCGACGTCCCTCAAGACCGTCAAGCCGACGGCCGCCAAGTCCAAGGTCACGGTCAGGGCCGCCAAGCCAGCGGCCGCGAAGGCGCCCATCGTCGTGGTGGCGCGCTCGTACCTCAACCTGCGCAGCGCGCCTTCCGTCTCGGGGCGCGTCCTGGCAACCGTGCGCCCGGGAGACCGGCTCCGCCTGATCGGCGCCACGACGACGAGCGGCCGGCGCTGGGACCACGTGTCCTACGGGAACCACAGCTTCTGGGTGCTCGCCAGCCTGGTGCGCGCCGCCTGACACGGCACGCGCCGCGGGCCGCGGTGCGCGCCGCCCGATGGGACGCCGGCTCCGCCGCGCCCGCCCGTCACCCCAGTGAAGGCCGCTCCGCCCACGTGCGGGGCGGCTTTCGCGCGTTCGGCGCTGCGGCGCTGGCGCTGCGGCGCTGGCGCTGCGGCGCTGCTTTCGGCGCGGCGCGCCCGCCGCTGGAGGCGTCAGTCCGCGGCCGGCCCCGGGCTGGTTGCCCCGCCCGCCGGCACGCGCTCGTTCGGCAGGTGCCGCCGGCCCGACCCGCGGACCAGGCTCGTGACGATGCCGATGGCGCAGACCGCGGCTGCCACCGTGAACGCGTCGTGGATCGCGTCGGCCAGCGCCACGCTCTGCGGCACCGACCCGACCAGGTGGACGGGCATCCGCGTGGCGACGATCGCCGCCGACAGCGCGATGCCCAGCGCCTGCCCCGTGACCCGCATCTGGGCGAGCGTGCCCGACGCGGTCCCGACCCGGCGGCCGGGCACGGACCCCAGGACCGCGGAGCTGTTGGGGCTCATGAACAGGCCCTGCCCGACGCCCAGGAGAACGAGCCGCCAGATGAGGTCCGGCAGCGTGAAGTCCACCGCCAGCTGCGTGAGGCTGAGCAGTCCCAGCACCATCAGGACGATCCCGACGCTCGCGGGGACGGCCGGCCCGATCCGGTCCGAGATGGACCCCGAGAACGGCGCCACGAAGGCCATCGAGATCGGTACCGGCGTCAGCAGCAGGCCGGCCTCGATGGGATCGAAGCCGCGGCCCTGCTCCAGCAGGAACGGCAGCAGGAACGTGGCGGTGAACATGCCCGCGAACGCGACGACCACGCTCGCGAGGCCGAAGCTGAACGGGCGGATGCGGAACAGGGCCAGGTCCAGCAGCGGCTGCGCGCTGGACCGCTCCGCCAGCACGAACGCGGCGCCGATCACCGCGAACGCGGCGAGCAGCAGGAGGGTCAGGGGCGAGGTCCAGCCCCACGTCTGGCCCTCGGACAGGGCGAGCAGCAGGGCGAACAGCGCGATGCCGGACAGCGCGGCGCCGCGCAGGTCGAACGACTGGTCGTGGCCTCGGCCCTCGGCCGGCAGCACGCGCCATGCCCACAGGATCGCGATGAGGCCGATCGGCGCGTTGATCAGGAAGATGGACCGCCACGAGGCCACCTGGGTGAGGACCCCGCCGATGGCCGGGCCGAGGCTCAGCCCCAGAGAGACGCTCACGCCGTTGAGGCCGAGCGCGCGGCCCCGCTCGCTCGGGCCGAAGGTGCGCGCGATGACCGCCGGCCCCATGGCCATGATCGCGGCGGCGCCGATCGCCTGGACCGTGCGCGAGGCGATGAGCCAGCCCTCGTTGGGGGCGAGTCCGCAGGTGACGCTCGCGAGCGTGAACACCGCGAACCCGATGAGGTAGACGCGCTTGAACGTGGCCACCTCGCCGAGGCGCCCCACCGGGAGCAGCCGGCTGCCCACCACGAGCAGGTAGGCGACGACGACCCACTCGACGGTGGTCAGGTCGATCCGAAAGTCCGTCTGGATTGCCGGCAGCGCGATGTTGACGATGCTGCCGTCGAGGGTGGACATCAACGATCCGAGCGAAACCGTCGAGAGGATGAGCCACTTGCGCTGCATGCCTCGAGGCTACCGGATCGCCCCAGACCCCGGCCTGCCAAGGGGCGGCGCACCGCCCCCGCCGCGCCCGGCCGCCCTGACCGGTTGTCCAGCCCCGTTCGCTACGGCTGCCCGGCCGATCCGGCGGCTGGCGCCGGCTGGCAGGTCCAGGCGAGCTGGCCCGCGACGACAGCGCCCTGGCCCGGGTCGAGGGTGAGCGTGCCGCTGGACAGGTCACCGCTGCCCACGTCGCCCGTGCCGTCGCGGAGGGGCATGCCGGGGCCGGCCAGCCCGATCGCGGTCGGGTCGATTGCAGCGGCGCCGCTCGGCAGTTGGATCGTCAGCTGGCCGGCCGGAACGTTGCCGGTGAGCGGCGTGCGCAGCGGGAAGGCGACCTGGGTGACCGCGGTGCGGCCGGGGCCCCACGTGCACGCCGCTGGCACTCCGGCCGGGAGCTGGGCGCCGTCGAGCGTGCCGGTGAGGGTGCCCGGAACCACCACCGACGACGCGAGGCCCGGCACCAGGAGGTTGCCGACGAGCCCGGCCGCCGTCGCCGCGATCGCCGCCCAGCCGGTCATGCGCATCTCGAACCGGCCCGTCGCGATGCGCATGCCGACCAGCACGATGACGAGCCCGGGCCCGATCACGAGCAGCAGCGCCGGAGCCAGCGACGCCGCGGAGCCCAGGCCGGCCGAACGCTTCCAGACGATGCCCCAGAGCAGGCCGAGGACCACCGCGACGGCGAGCGTCGCGACCTCGCCGCGGCCAATCGGTTGGCGCGGCGGCTGCCGACGCCCCGGGTTCGTGCTGGCCACGCGTCTCCTCGCCGACGGGTGTGGGTTGACCGGAGCCTAGCACCGCGCGCCCGTGACGGCCCCGCCTGTGCTGCGGATCGCTCCGGCGCGGGCGACCTGGTCCGGGCGACCTCGTCAGGCGCCCGGCGGCCCGGCCTCGCACCACGCGCCGAGGGCTCGCGTGGCCGCGTCGGCCGTGCCCAGCACCGGCACCCCGGCCTCGAGCAGGCGCGTCCGCAACGGCTCGTACATCGGCCCTGCGTCCACCACCGCAACCCACGGCTTCGTCGTTGCGTGCCAGAGACGGGCCACCACGTCGGCCACCGCGCCCGGCCGCGCGAGGTCCTCGTCGTGGCCCTCGCCGGCGGGCAGGCCGTCGATCGTGTCGGTCATGGGGACGATGCCGACGATCCCCGCGTCCACCTCGTCGGCGGCGAGGATGATCCGGGCCGTCTCCCCCACGATCCGCGCATCCGCGATGGGGGTGAGGTCGAGCGGGTTGTGCACGTCCACGACCGAGGTGATCCCGGCGGGCACCAGCACCCGGCCCAGCGCCTGCTCGGTGGCGGGTGAGAACCGCACCAGCTCGAGCGGCCCCGCGTGGTCGGCGATCGTGACGCACTCGGAGCCGGCGTTGGTGGTCGCGCCCAGTCGCCGTCCAGCCGCTGGCCGCCCGTCGAGCAGCGCGAAGGTCCGCAGCAGGTCGTCGAACTCCGCCGGGGTCTCGGCCCAGGCCACGCCCGCGGCCCGGGCCAGGGCGCGCGTGACCGCCGCGTCGCCGGCGATCGCCGCCGTGTGGCTCGCGGAGGCCCCCGCCCCGGCCGCGGTCCGCCCCGCCCGGTACAGGACGACGCGCCGCCCGTCCGCCCGGAGGCGCGCCGCCGCCTCGAGGAAGCGCGCGCCGTCGAGGCGGACGAAGCCCTCGACGTACACGCCCACCACGCGGACCGCGGGGTCGCCCGCGAAGTGGGTCAGGTAGTCGCCCGCGGTGAGGTCCGTCTGGTTCCCGATCGTCACCACGTATCGGGGGTCCAGCGGCGCCAGGCGCGACAGGCGGGTGACGGCAAAGGCGCCGCTGCCGGTGACCAGCGCGATCGGCGCCGGCCGAGCGCCGCGGGGCAGCTTGGCGCGCGGGATGAACAGCGTGTCGTACCGGCCGGGGCGCGAGCGGATGCCGAGGCAGTTGCCGCCGTTGATGACCGGCCCGCCGTCGGGCCTCCCTCGGGCCGCCGCGAGCACCGCCTGGAGGCGGTCAGCGTATGCCCCGCCGCCGGACTTCTCCTCCAGCCCGCCGGGGATGACGATGAGCGACGCGGCGAGGTCCCGCTCCACCGCCTCGGCCACGAACCCGGGGGTGGCCGCGGCCGGCAGCACCACCACCATGAGGTCAACGCGCGAGGGCATGGCGGCGAGGTTCGGCACGCAGCGGACGCCGTCCATCTCCGCGACACCGGGCTTCACCACGGTGACCGCCGCTGGGTCGAAGCCCTCGCGCAGGACGTTCTGGAGGATCACGTGCCCGGGGTTCATCCCCGATGACACGCCCACGATGCCGATGGATCGCGGGGCGAGCAGCCGGGCCACGGCAGCTGCCGGGCGCGGCGGCCGGACGGGGAGCGGTCCGTCGCCGAGCCGGACCAGCACATCCAGCGCGACGAGGCCCGCGGGCGTGACCGCGGCGGGGTTGACCTCGAGCTCGAGCAGCCCCGCCGGGGCGAGCGGGGCGAGGGCGAGGAGGCGCCGGACGGCGTCGGCGAGGCGCTCCGGGCCGAGGCGCGGGGGCTGGCCCCGGACGGACCGCGTCGCGAGCCGGGCGGCGGTGGCATCGGCCAGGGCGCCGTCGAGCCCGTCGGGCGGCGTGAGCGTGGGCGAGGCGATGGCCAGGGCGCGGTCCGGGCGCAGGTCCGCGGCGAGGATCTCGGTGGCGATGCCGCCGGCGCCCACCGCGACGATCGGCCCCATGTCGTCGGTCCAGCGGAACGCGAGGAGGAGCTCCCCGCCGGGGTCGCGGTCGTGCGGCACCAGCGCCGACAGCGTGAAGCCCGAGGCCGGGGAGGGGAGGCGGGCGCGCATCGCGGTCATCGCGGCGCGCACGGCCGCGGGCGTCCGGTCCGCGAACGCCACGCCGCCGATCTCGGTCTTGTGGACGAGGCCCGGCCCGACCGCCTTGACGACGATCCGCTCCCCCCCGATGTCGTCGAGCAGCGGCGCGTCCACCCCGGCCTCGTCGGGCACCAGTCGCCAGGCGGGCACGGCGAGACCGAGCGCCGCGAGCAGCGCCAGGCCCTCGGGCTCGAGCAGCGTGGCGTGCCCGGCGGCGCGGGCGGCGTCGATGATCCGGCGGACGGCGTCGAGGTCGGGCGGGGTCATCGGCGGCGCGCCACCACCTCGACGAGGTGGACGTGGTGCGGGTCGCCCAGCGCCATCTTCCCGTCCTCCTCGCGCTCGAACCACGCCTCGATCTCGAAGGCGCGCAGGTACCCGCGGAGGGCATCGGGCGAGGGGCAGGTGTAGGCCGGGTCCGTGGCGGACTCGTCGCGGTCGCCGTACAGCAGGCCGGCGAACCGGCCGCCGGGCGCCAGGGCGGCGGCGATCCGGCCGAACATCGCCGCGTAGGCGTCCGGGGCCAGGAACTGCAGGCTCACGCTCGCGATCACGAGGTCGCAGGGCGGCACCTCGAACGCGTCCAGATCGGCCACGACGCCCTGCAGCCGAGGCCGGTCCGCCTCGGGCGTGGCGGTCATCAGGGCGTCGATCGCCGCGGCCTCGCGGTCCATCGCCAGCACGCGCCAGCCGCGGCGGAGCAGCTCGCGCGCGTCGCGCCCCGCGCCGCAGCCCAGGTCCACCGCCAGCCGCCCAGGAGCGCCTGGCCCGTCCTCGGCCGCGAAGCGCTCGGCAGCATCTACGGTGGTGCCCCACGCGGGGCGACCCACGGTCACCGCGTAGTAGTCGGGCCAGTGCGTGTCGGACATGGCCAGAGCGTACCGCGGCCGGAGGCCGTATCGGCGGCGCCCCCGCTCACGCTTTGTTCATGCGGCGCTGACGAGCGAGCCAGTAGCATGGCCCCATGATCCCGCCCGAAATCCGCAACTGGCTCGTGGACATGGACGGCGTCCTCGTCCACGAGGAGTCGGCCATCCCCGGCGCCGACGCCTTCCTGGCCCGTCTCGACGAGCTCGGCATGCGGTTCATGGTGATGACCAACAACTCGATGTACACGCCCCGCGACCTCTCGGCCCGCCTGCGCGCCAGCGGCCTCGAGGTGCCGGAGGCGTCCATCTGGACCTCGGCGCTCGCCACCGCGCGGTTCCTGCGGCGCCAGCGTCCCGGCGGCTCCGCCTTCGTGATCGGCGAATCCGGCCTCACCACCGCGCTCCACGACGCCGGCTACACGCTGACCGAGCGCGAGCCCGACTACGTGGTGCTCGGCGAGACGCGCACGTACAGCTTCGAGCGCGTCACGCGCGCCGTCCGCCTGGTGGGGGAGGGCGCGCGCTTCATCGCCACCAACCCGGACCCGTCGGGCCCCACGACCGAGGGACCCGTGCCCGCCACCGGCGCCGTGGCGGCGCTCATCACCGCCGCGACCGGCGTCGCGCCGTACTTCGTCGGCAAGCCGAACCCGCTCATGGCGCGCAGCGCGCTCAACGCGCTCGACGCGCACTCCGAGGTGTCGGGCGTCATCGGCGACCGGATGGACACCGACGTGAAGTCCGGGCTGGAGGCCGGGATGTTCACCGTGCTCGTGCTCACCGGGTCCACGGCGGCCGCCGACGTCGGGCGGTACCCGTACCTGCCGTCGATGGTGGCGGCCTCGGTCGGCGAGCTCGCCGGCATGCTGGTGTAGGGGAGGGCGGCGATGGGCCTCGGCCTCGGCCTCCTGTCCGCGCAGCTCCGGCCCGGCGAGACGGACTGGACGCGTGCCTACGACGAGACGATCCGGCTGGCGGTGGAGGCCGAGCGGCTGGGCTTCGACTCCGTCTGGACCAGCGAGCACCACTTCGCGGACGACGGGTACATGCCCTCGCTCCTGGTCGTGTCGGCGGCGATCGCGCAGGCCACCTCGCGCATCGGCATCGGCACCGGGGTGATCCTGGCGCCGCTGCACCACCCGCTGCGCCTCGCCGAGGACGCGGCGACCGTCCAGCTGCTCAGCCACGGGCGACTGCGCCTGGGGCTTGGCCTCGGCTGGGCCGAGCCCGAGTTCGCCGGCCTGGGTGCGGACCCGCGGCGCCGCGGGGCGGCGATGGAGGAGATCCTCGCCATCCTGCCCCGGGCGTGGTCCGGCCAGCCGTTCGCGCACGAGGGCGCCGTGTACCGGTTCCCTGCCGTGGGCGTCCGGCCGACCCCACCGTCGCCGATCCCGGTGCTCGTGGGCGGCGGGGCGGAGGCCGCCATCCGGCGGGCCGCGCGCCTCGCCGACGGCATCTTCGCCAACGTGCCCGCCGACGAGTTCGCGCGCCAGGTGGGCTGGGTGCTCGACGAGTGCCAGCGCATCGGCCGCGACCCGGCGACGTTCCGGTTCGTGCACTACTCGATCCTGCTGCCCGGCGCCTCGCCCGCCGGTGCGATGGCGCTCTACCGCGAGGCCCTTTGGGCGATGCAGTGGAAGTACGGCGACCTGGCGGCGTCGGCGTCCCGACCGCTGCCGGCGGCCGTGCCCCCGCCGCTCGACCGCACCGACGCGGACCTGCTGCGCGGCCGGGCCACGTACGCGGGCAGCCCCGACCAGCTGGTGGAGGCGCTGCTCGGCGTCCGCCGCCGGGCGGGCGTCCCCGTGGAGCTCGTGGCGAGGAGCCACTTCCCGCTGCTGGATCTCGACGCCCAGCTCGAGCTGATGGCCGCGCTGGCCGAGGGCGTGGCGCCGCACGTCTGAGCGGGCGGCGCCCGGCCTACCCCCGCGCCTGGACCTTCGCCCAGGTGTCCTTGAGCGTAAGCGTGCGGTTGAACACCAGGGCGCCGGGTCGCGAGTCGGGGTCGGCGCAGAAGTAGCCCAGGCGCTCGAACTGCACGGTCTCGCCGGGCTTCGCGTCCGCCAGCGCCGGCTCCACGTAGCCCTGCACGATCGTCTCGGACGCCGGGTTGAGGTCCTCGAGCAGGTCGCGGCCGTCGGCGCCCGGGTCGGGGCGGGTGAAGAGGTAGTCGTAGAGGCGGATCTCGGCCGGGATCGCGTGCGCCGCGGAGACCCAGTGCAGGGTGGCCTTGGGCCGGCGACCGTCGGGCGAGTCGCCGCCGCGCGTGGCCGGGTCGTAGGTGCAGCGCAGCTCGGTGACGCGCCCGTCCGCGTCCTTGACCACCTCGTCGCAGGTGATGAAGTAGGCGTTCCGGAGGCGCACCTCCCGGCCGGGCGCCAGGCGGAAGAACTTGGGCGCGGGCACCTCCATGAAGTCGTCCCGCTCGATCCACAGCTCGCGGCTGAACTCGACCGGGCGTTCGCCCGCCGTCGGGTCTTCCGGGTTGTTGACCACCTCCATGGTCTCCGCGAGGCCCTCGGGGAAGTTGGTGACGACCGCCTTGACCGGGTCGAGCACGCCGAAGCGGCGCTGCGAGACCCGGTTGAGCACCTCCCGGACGTGGTGCTCGAGGAGCGCCACCTCGTGGATCGAGTCGGCCTTCGCCACGCCGACCGCGGTGGCGAAGTTGCGGATCCCCTCGGCGGGGAAGCCGCGCCGGCGGAGGCCGGAGATGGTGGGCATGCGCGGGTCGTCCCAGCCCCGGACGCGGCCGTCGTTGACGAGCCGCAGGAGGAACCGCTTGGATAGGACCGTGTACGTCAGCGACAGGCGCGCGAACTCGTACTGGTGAGGGACGTGGGGGACGGGCAGGCTCGCGATCAGCCAGTCGTAGAGCGGCCGGTGGACGTCAAACTCCAGCGTGCAGATGGAGTGGGTGACGCCCTCGATCGCGTCGCTCTGGCCGTGCGCGTAGTCGTAGGTCGGGTAGATGCACCACGCGTCCCCGGTGCGCGGGTGGCTGGCGTGGACGATCCGGTACAGGACGGGGTCGCGCAGGTTGATGTTGGGGCTGGCCATGTCGATCCTGGCCCGCAGGACGCGCGCGCCGTTGGGGAACTCGCCAGCGCGCATGCGAGCGAACAGGTCCAGGTTCTCCTCGACGCTCCGCCCTCGGTGAGGCGAGTCGGTGCCCGGCTCGGTGAGGGTGCCGCGCGTCTCGCGGATCTCGTCGGCCGAGAGGTCGTCCACGTAGGCCTTGCCCGCGCGGATGAGGTGGAGCGCCCAGTCGTACAGCTGCTCGAAGTAGTCCGAGGCGTGGAACAGGTTCTCGCCCCAGTCGAACCCGAGCCAGCGCACGTCCGCCTGGATCGAGTCGATGTACTCCTGCTCCTCCTTGACCGGGTTGGTGTCGTCGAAGCGCAGGTTGCAGTGCCCGCCGAACTCGGCCGCGATCCCGAAGTTGAGGCAGATGGACTTGGCGTGGCCGATGTGGAGGTAGCCGTTGGGCTCGGGCGGGAACCGCGTGACGGGCGCGCTGATCCTGCCGGCAGCGATGTCGGCGGCGACGATGTCGCGGATGAAGTCGCGGCGCTCCGCGGCGGGGGCGGGGCTATCGGCGTTCGGCTCGCTCATGGCGCGGCTCCTGCTACCGGTGGGGGAGGAGTCGCGTCACGCGGTCGGGCGCACCACACTCCCTGGGGAGTTGGCTGACGCGCCGGGATTCGAACTCCGGCCCTCCCGGCTCAGCACCGGGCGCTCGTCCATGAGCCACGCATCAGCGACCTGGCGGCAAGTCTAGCGCACGGCAGGACGTCGCCCGCCTGGCAGGACGTCGCGGGCCCCCCTCCCGCGAGTCGAAGCGGCGCGCCGTTGCGTCAGTGCAGGCGCTCCGTGTGGTCCACGAGCGTGCCGGCCGCCCAGCCCAGCGCCACGGCGTCCACGTCCGAGACGTCGGTGACGACCGGGCGGATGCCCAGCGAGGCGAAGCTCTGGTAGGCGCCCTGCCCCATGCCGCCGGCGATCATGGCCTCGCAGTCGGCCACTGCCGCGGCCATGGAGGTGTGGCGGGCGTGCGATGCGGCGCCCATGCCGTGCGCCTCGCCCTCCGCGCGCTCGGGCTCCGCCGCGCCGGCGAGGTGCGGGGAGGACTTGGAGCGCAGCTCGCGGGCGACGATCTGCCCGCCCTCGACGGTCAGGACCGCGTAGTACGGCGCCCGGCCGAAGTGCATGCTGACGGTGTGGCCGTCCTCGGTGGCGATGGCGATCTTCACGCGCGAACTCCTGTGCTCCGGGCTGGCGGGACGCGCTGGTGCGCGGCCTCGGCGGCCCGTGATCCTGGTTGGGGTCCCGGCCGCCCGACGGCGGCTCGGGCGCGAGGCGGTGTGGTGCCGGGCGACGTCCTGCGGGGAGCCCGGGGGAGGCGCCTCATCAGGTCCCCCCGTCCGCCGGAGCGTCCGTCACGGTCTCCGAGGCGGCGGCACGCGCGGCGCTCGCGCGACCTGCCGCGCCGAGGAATTCCCCCACCAGGCGCGCCCGCTCGCGCATCACCGCCTCCCACTCGGCGAGGCGGGCCCACCCGACATCGGTCAGGGCGTAATCGCGCCGCCGCGCGCCGCCCTGGGGCACCACCCACGAGGAGCCGACGAGGCCCACGAGCTCGAGTTCGCGCAGGGTCCGGTACAGCTCGCCCACGTCGAGCGCCCCCGGCGCGACGCCGAGGTCCGCCAGGCGCGCCGCGAGCGCGTACCCGTGGCAGGTGCCGTCCGCGATCAGCACCAGCACGAACGGCTCGAGCCAGCGGCGGCGACGGCCCATTGGCCGCCAGCCTCGGCCGCGGGGCCCGCCCGCCGGGTTGGAGTCCTGGTTGCTGAACTCGTCCATATGTCGGAAGCATATGTATCAACCGCTCCCGACGCGCAGCAGGTCCGTTTGGACCGTTTCCCCGGGCAATGGAGGCGGGGGCCAGCGCAGGTCCGGCCGGCCTTGGACGCCGCCCGATGTGCCCTGGCGCACTCCCGGTTACACTCGGCGCCCATGCAGCCAGTCTCACGCCGCTCGTTCGTGCTGGGGGCGGTCGGCGCCTTGGCGGCGATCGTTGGTGGGGGCGCCGTGGCGGAGGCCCTCGTTGCCGACGGCCGTGGCACCGATGGCGCGCGCGCGACGCCCGGTGCGGGCGCCGGGGCTGCCGCCTCGCCGTCGCCCGCTCTGGGCGCGTCGTCGCCGACGGCCCCCGCGCTCGGGACGCCGACACCGCTCGCGTCGCGGACACCGCTCGGGACGCCGCCACCGGCCCCG
>JAKAHL010000228.1 GCA_021815005.1 Chloroflexota bacterium | reverse complement strand
GGCGGCGCCGGGGTGCCGCCGGCGCCGGCGGCGACGACCGCCGGCCTCGGATCCCCCGCCTCCTCCGTCCTGGCGGCGCCCACCGCGGCGCCGACCCCGGCCGTGACCGCGGCGCCGGGTGCGTCGGTGCCCGCGTTCTGGCCGGTGCACATGGGGCGCTGTGACCTCGCGTCGCTGGCGCCCGGGGATCCCGACACGTGGCTGGCGACACCAGCCACGGGCAGCGCGGCCGCCCTCGCCGGGCCCATCGAGGGCCCAGCGCCGGCCCTGTTCACGCAGCTCGGGCTGCCGGTGCCGCATGCCGGCCGGCTGGTGCAGCTCCTGGCGCCCTCGCCGGTGGCGCAGGGCTGGTCCGCCAGCTGGCAGGAGCCGATCCCTCTGCCGGCGTTGATGGCCTGCTACGACGGGCTCGATGCGCCGGGCTGGCACAGCCTCGCGGGGATCGCGGGTTACATCAACACGCCGCACCCCCGGAGCGCGGTCCAGTACCAGTTCGTCACCGACGCGGGGGACTGGACGCTCACCCTGACCCTGAGCACCCGGCTCCCCGCCAGCGAGCTCGACGCGCTGCTGCAGCCGACGTCAGGTCGGTAGGGCGTCGCGTCGGGGCGATCCGCGATGCGCGCGGGTCCTTGACATGCGCGCGCTTGCGCCCACGGTCCGTGCGTGCCGCCCGCGGTTGGCAGGGCGGCCGTGGTGAGGAGCACCCCGATGCGTGCGTTCCGTCTGCCCCTGGTCGCGCTGGCCGTCCTGGCCGTGCTGGTGATCGCTCCCGCGGTCCTCGTCGCGCACCCCGCACCGTCCCGGCCGGCGGTCCCGGCCGCCCCGACCGGCATCCCTGGGCTCAGCGGGTCCTTCGGCGGCCTGCCCGGCGGCTACTGGACCGACATCCCGGCCCACCGGGTGTGCGGGCCGGGGACCCCCACCGCGGCCGATCCCAGCCCGGCGCCGTCCTGTCACACGGTGCCCGAGCAGCGGGACTGGACCTGGGTCCCGCCGCTCACCGCGCACGCCCTGCCCTCGCCGGCCAGCGTGCTGGCGACCGTGAACGCGGACCTCTCCGCGGTGCTGGGGCGCAGCGCCGGCGACAGCATGCAGGACGTCTACGCGGACCCGTATGGCAACGCCGATGCCCCCGCGTACATGCAGGCGGCGTACAGCGCCGCCTATGTCCCGACCACCACCATCCTCATGGAGGTGCGCACCCCGGAGCATGCCGGCTACCCCGGCACCGGGACCTTCCTGAGCGGCTGGTATCCGTATCAGGCTGACTCGCTGCCCACGGGCTCGCAGTGGCGGGTGCAGGTCGTGGTCGCCAACCACATCTCCTGGTTCTCCTCCATCGACGACACCCTGCGCGGCTGCAGCGGCGTGGCGGCCCGGAACACGGCCCTGGCCCCGAACCAGGGCGGTCAGGACGCCGCGGCCCCGGCCACCGCGCGCCCCGAGAGCGCACCCGGGGGGACCTGGCTCGACGGCGCCCTGCCGCACACCTTCGCGGCCACCCTGCAGGTGGGCAGCATGGATGCCCGGCAGCTCGCCGAGCTCCCCGGGACGGGCATCGGCTGGGACGGTGCCGGCGTGGTGTGGACCGGGCCCACCTTCTGGGATCGCTTCGGCGTGCTGCTGGCGGGGGATCGCCTCTCATTGGTCCTGCCGGACATCGACGGACAGTCGGCGAGCGTGTCGACCATGCTGGCGCAGGCACCCCTGGTTCCCGAGCACTGGTATCGCTGGACGGCCACCGCCAGGCCCACCGGGATCGAGCGCATGGACGTGACCTGGACGCTCCTCGACGCCGGAGTCATGGACACGCAGGCCGCCGACCCGACGCCGGTGGCCCAGGGGTCGGTGCTCGGGGTGGCGCGCTACTCCGCCCTGCGCTCGATCCCGTCCGAGTGGGACCAGCCCTGGCTGACCTGCTGGGGCACCAGCGCGCAGTGAGGGCGAGGCAGGCGCGGGGCTCCGCGCCGAGCACCCTGGTGGCGTGCCGCTGCCCTCGCGTCGAGGCAGGTCGAACCGCTGCCTCCTCGCCCGTGCCGGCACCGTGGCGGGTCAGCGAATGCCGGTGTCGTAGGCGAGATCCGCGCGCAGCCGCGGCTGGTCCGGCCTCAGCGTGAGGGTCATGGGCGCCGGGGGCCGCAGGCCCTGGAGGGGCAACGCGGTGAGGGTGAGCGTGCCGCGCACCGCGGGGATCCTGAAGAGGTAGTGGCCGTCGAGCTCGCTGGTGGTGCGCTGGGTCTCGAGCCCCGCGCCCTGCAGCTCAAGGGTCGCGCCCGCCACCGGCTGCGGGGCGCACGCGGACGCCGGGGGATCTCGCACGACGGGGCAGGTGGGCCCGGCGCTGACGAAGCCAGAGATCACCGTGTATGGCGGCCCCGAGTATGGCGCCGGTGGATGCGGCCCGAGTTGCACGACCGCGACCACGAGCACAAACAGGCCGAGCAGCAGCCCCACCGTCATCCAGGCTCGCCGACCCGCCATGGTGCCGTCCTCCTGTGCGCAGCTCGACGGAGAATAGACGCGCGGCCCGGCGTCGCGGTGCCACCGGCGGCCCGCGCACCCCATGTGGCCCATTCGTGCGCGAATCCTTGACATCGGCGCGCCTTCGACTATGGGCTCCCACGACCCGACCTGCAGGGGTCGGGGGGAGCACAGGGAGCATCGCCGATGGACGCCACCGGAAGAGACGTCGAGGGGCGCAGCGAGCAGGCACAGTGCATCGCGCGCCTGCTCGAGGAGCTGCGCTTCGACGACAACGCGCTCGATGGTGTGAGCAGAGCGCCGGGCCCGCTCGACGAGCCGGATCCCGGGAGCGCCGGCGCGGACGACTGGATCGCCGAGGTGGCGACCCGCATGCCGCCCCCGAGCCGCTGGACGCGCCCGCGCCCGACGCCTGCCGACGCGCGTCCGCTGGCATCGGGGATGGCCGCGTCGCCCGTGGTGAGCCGCGAGGGATCCGACCCGGCCGCTGCCGTGCCCGCGCCATCCCCGGCGCATTGCGTCCTGACCCCCGGGCCCACCGTGCGGCAGGCGCTCGACGCCGACGGCGACACCGGCGGGGCGCTCCTGTTGGAGCCGGCCTGGCCCTCGGCCCTGGAGCGGGCGGTGGCGGTGAGCCTGCTGCTGGCCACCCTGGCCTTCACCCTGACCAGCATCGTGGACCCGCACCTGGCGGTCGGGGTGGTCTCGGCCCTGGTGCCCCCGCTGCCCTGGTGAGGTGCGCCATGCCGACCCGGCTCGTGGTCCCCGTCGATGCCCGCAGCCAAGCCGCGCGCTGGTCGCGCGGCGCCGCGCACCTGGCTGCCTTCACGGCGCAGGCCGGGCACGCGCAGGTGCCCAAGCGCTGGGTGGCCCCCGACGGCTATCGGCTCGGGCTGTGGGTGGCCTGGCAGCGCCAGCAGGAGCGCCGCGGGCGCCTGTATCCCGAGCGGCGCGCGGCCCTGGAGCGCCTTGGCTTCGTCTGGGAACCCCATCGCGCCCGCGAGGCGGCCCTCCTGCGCGCCGCGCTGGTGGCCGCCGCGACGGCCCCCGGCACATGGGCCTGGCACCTGGATCGCCGCGATGCCCGCTGGCTCCGCACGGCGTACCGGCGCGGCCGGCTCTCCCCGGTCGCGCGGGGGACCCTGGAGCTCCTGGGCTTCCCCTGGTCCGCCTCGGCGGCTGCCTTCGCCCACGGGCTGGCGATGCTGGCGGGATACCGGGCCGCCGGTGGCGCCGTGCCGGTGCGCCAGTCGACGCGCCAGGAGGGGTATCGCCTGG
>JAKAHL010000227.1 GCA_021815005.1 Chloroflexota bacterium | reverse complement strand
TCCAGGGCCAGGATCATGGGCGCCCGCACGCTGACGGCGCCGGACACGGTGCGCGCGGTCACCGCCACGGCCCCGCGGGCGTCCACGAGCACACGACCAGACACCGACTCGGCCGTCACCGACCCGCCCTCGGCGCCGACGCGGATGTCCCCGCTCGCGGACTGCCAGCGGCTCGCGCCGGCGACCCCCACGGCCTCGATGTCGCCGGAGAGCGTTCGCGCGCTGATGCGCACGCCGCGCGGCACGTCCACATCGAGGTCCGGCGCGCGACCCGCCCCACGGAGGGTGAGCGGGCCCACGCGGAGCGAGCCGGCCGGCCCATCGGTCACGCGGACCCAGCCCTCTCCCGACGCGATCTCCACGTCGCGCTCAAGGTCGTGGTCCGTGTGGCCTCGGACGACCAGCCGGTCTCCGTCCACCACGCGCAGTCGCAGGCGGCTGGCGCCCAGGCGGAGGTCAAGGTCGCCGCCTGCGGCAAGCGGCAGGTCTCGGACCGACGGCAGGCCGTTCGGCGTGGCGGTCATCGGGCGTCCCTCCCCAGGGTGCGAATGGCCTCGGCGGCTGCCTCGGCGCTCAGTTCCTTGCGGGCGAGTCGCTCCAGAATGGCGCGCCGTCCCGAGGCGATCTCGTCAGGGGTGGCCATCGCAGCGGGATCGGCAGGACCGGCAGGGGGAACGTCGGCCTCATCTCGCGGGCCGAAGCCCAGCGCCCGAACCAGCGCCTCCACCCGGGCACGGACCGTCGGGTAGCTGATGCCCAGCTCCCGCTCCATGTCCCGCAGGTTGCCGCGGCTGCGCAGGAAGCTCTCGAGGACCTGCGTCTGGTCCCGGGTCAGCCTCCCGAACCGCCCCACCCCGAACTCCCCCTCGATGGTGGTGCCGCACTCGCCGCAGCGGAGGCGCGTGACGGCCAGCTCGTGGGCACAGACCGGACAGGTCGCGATGACGTCGTGCGCCACGATTACCTCTCAAGTGGCTTGGTGTACATGCGAATAAGTACCCGCCACTTTCGCTTTTGTCAATCCTTCTTTCGGTTATCGCATTTGCGATCGCCTCTCCTGGAGTCTCAGGAGGCGGGCTAGTCCAGATCGAGCGACTCTCCCGGCGCCAGGACGCGCACGGCGATGCCGGGCGCGAGGCGCGCGACAGCCTCCGCGAACATCGGCCCGGGGGCGGCGAGCGGCGCCGGGCGCAGGCGCCGGAGGCCGGCTGGGTAGAAGGTGCCCCAGTGGATGGGGACGGCGATGCGCGGCTGGAGGAGCGCGGCCGCCTGGGCGGCGCGCTCGGGATCCATGTGCCCGGGGCCAATGGTGGGACCCCAGCCCCACACAGGCAGGAGCGCGGCGTCGAGCGAACCCGCCAGCGCCGCCATGCCGGCGAACAGGTCCGTGTCGCCGGGGAAGTAGATGTGGCGCGAGCCCCGGACCACGCAGCCGAGCGCGGGCCCGGTCGGTCCCAGCGGCTCCCGCCTGCCGGAGTGCGCGGCCGGGACCACCTCGAAATGGACGCGGTCGATCGACAGGCGGTCGCCGGGCTCGACCTCCTCGACGGGGCCGAGCACCTCCCGGGCCACGAGCCGGCCCAGCCCTCGGGGCACGATGACGGTGGGCCGCCCGGGGATCGCGCGGAGGGACGGGAGGTCGAGGTGGTCGTGATGGCCGTGGCTCACGAACACCGCGTCGAGATCGGCAAACAGCTCGGGCAGGACGGCGCGCACCTGGCGGCGGATGGGCCCCATGCCCTCGCGGAGCAGCGGGTCGGTGAGGATCCGCAGGTCGTCCACCTCGAGCAGGAGCGTCGAGTGGCCCAGGAACGTGACCCGGCCGTGCGCCGCTCCCTGCCGGTCGGCGGGCGTGGCGGCGCGGACGGCCCGCCAGCGGGAATCCGTTGCGGCGGCGCGGGGCGGCATCTCGCGATCATGCGCCGTCAGCGGGCAGCGCGGGGCCCGGGAAAGGAGGCGGGCGGGGCGACATCGCTGTCGCCCCGCCCGCCAGACGTGGGCCCGGGCTGAGGAGGAGGCGTCAGCCCGAGCGCCAGTCGCCGACAGTGGTCGAGAGCCAGCCGATCACGGATCGGTAGTAGCGATTTGGCGCATACGGGTCCATCAGCGCGGTCGTGCCGGCCGTGCGGGTCCCGGTGAAGGAGATCGTGTGGGTGTCGGTGCCGCTCGGGTCGCTCCAGAACAGCCGCTCGAGCGTCATGGACGCCGGGCCCGCGAACAGGCCCCGAAGCACGTAGCCGACGCTGGTGATGCCGCTCGCGAACACCGCCCTGGCGCCACCCCGAAGGAATCCCGCGCCGTAGTTGTCCACCCGCTCGACGGCCACGGCCCGCGACGGGTTGGCGGCGCCCCACTCCGAATCGCCGGACGCGTAGCAGAGGCGGTTGAGGATGACGACGGCGTTCGGCGCGAGGGCCAGCCGGGCCACATACGACTCGCCGAAGTACCTGGTGGCCGTGTCGCCCGAGCCGAGCGACGGGTTGAGGCCGAGGCCGTCCTTCTGCGCGGTGGAGAACGGCGCGTATGGGCTGGGCCAGCCGTTGCCGTGGCCGAGGTAGATCAGGACGTTGGCGTCACGGGCGGCGCCGGCGACGCGCGACCAGGTGGCGTTGGGCGAGTACACCTTGACCACGTCGGCGCCGTAGCCGGCGGCCTGGGCGGCGAGGAGGTTGGCGCTGGAGCGGTAGTTGGCGGTGCTCGAACCGGCAGGCCCGACCACGATCACGACCTTGTAGGTCGCTGCGCGGGCCGCGGGAGCGACGGCCGTAATGGCGCCCAACCCGACGAGTGCGACAAGCAGGGAGGCCAGCAGCGAGCGCAGCCTCCGGAGAGGCGCCCCCTGGGCGCCACGAGGCTCGTGGGGCAACCGTCTTGCCTCCCCTCTGCCGGAACACCGCGCATGGGTCGCGGTGACGGTGGGCCTGGTGCCGCCGGCAACTGCCCGGAGGCAGGGTCCCGGCGCGGCGGTCGCCCGCCGGGCCGACGGCTGGTGCTTGGTTGTTGGTCTCGGGCACGCCGTGCGGGCATGCCCGTGCGGGACGCGCCCGTGTCGGAAGTATGCCACCAGGCCCGCGTGCTGTCGCCGGGGCCGGCCGCCTGGCCCGCCAGTCGCGCTATCGTCATCGCGACCGGGCCTTCCGGCGGTTCGCGGGCAGCTGCGGAGACGACGTGGTCGAGGCGGGCGACGCCATCGTGGCGCGCGGGCTGGCGAAGCGGTACGGGCCGCGGGTTGCGCTCGACGGTCTGGACCTGCGCGTGCCGGCAGGCGCCGTGTACGGCTTCCTTGGCCCCAACGGCGCCGGCAAGACCACCACGATGCGGATCCTCACCGGGCTCGCCCGACCGGATTCCGGGACGGTCGAACTCTTCGGCCGGCCGTTCGGGCGCGGCACCCGGCGCCTGCTGTTCGGTGTCGGAGCGCTGGTGGAGGCGCCATCCTTCTACCCGTTCCTGACCGGTCGCGAGAACCTGCTCGCGCTGGCGGCGGCGGGGGCACCGGTCCCGCGAGGCCGCGTGGACGAGGTGCTCGACCTGGTCAGCCTGCGCGACCGGGCAGGCGATCGCGTGTCCGGCTACTCCACGGGCATGCGCCAGCGCCTGGCCATCGCCGCCGCGCTTCTCAACAACCCGCCGCTGCTGCTGCTCGACGAGCCGGCCAACGGCCTCGACCCGGCTGGGATCGTCGGCATGCGGGACACCCTGCGCGCGCTGGCGGCCGAGGGCAGAACGGTGCTCGTGTCGAGCCACCTCCTGGCCGAGGTGGAGCACCTGGCCAGA
>JAKAHL010000226.1 GCA_021815005.1 Chloroflexota bacterium | reverse complement strand
GCCGGGGCGGCTGCCGCCGGCCCGCGACGCCCGATCACGGGAGCCCCCGCTGGGCGACCACGGCCGCGGCCGAGAGCGCCAGCGTGCCGGCGACGGCCGTCCAGTCGGATCGCGTCATGCGGTAGCCGGCGAAGGTCCGGATGGACCCGGCGAAGCCGCGCGCCACCATCGCCGCGTACACGTCGTTGCTCATCTTCACGCTCCGGTTGAGGAGGCTCCCCATCGACGCGGCGATCCAGCGGCGCTGCTCGCC
The DNA here is from genome assembly GCA_021815005.1 of Chloroflexota bacterium. GTDB lineage: Bacteria > Chloroflexota > Limnocylindria > Limnocylindrales > CSP1-4 > CAIXZV01. The sequence goes on along the minus strand of JAKAHL010000226.1, from coordinate 3,539 downwards.
GCCGCTCGTCCGCGCCACGATCCGGCTCTTGCGCGCCTCGAACATGCCGTTGGCGAGGTGCAGGAACAGGAAGATGTAGCGGTACGCCATGGCGAGGACCAGGATGAACAGCTGGGGCACGCGGAAGGCCTGCAGGCTCTTGAGCAGATCGGCCCAGGGCGTCGTCATCACCAGCAGGACCGCCAGCGAGACGCTCACGCCCACGCGGCTCACGAACAGCACGCCGCCCGCCAGGCCGGGGACGGTGGGGGCGATGGAGATCGGCCCGAGCGCGAGATCGAAGGCGTGCGGCCCGGGCACCATGAAGACTGCCGGCAGGACGACGAGGCCGGCGAAGAACGGGATGCCCAGCCACACCCGCTTGACGAAGAAGTCAAACGGGATGCGGCTCGCCCGGGCGGCGGCGAGGACCGCGACGTACAGGGCGGCCAGCACCAGCACCGAGCCCGACAGGCTCGCTGCCAGCACCGCGGCGAGGAACATGCCCAGCTTGGCGCGCGGGTCCAGGCGCTGGAGCCAGCCGTCGCCGCGGGCGTGCTCCTCGGTGAACACCGCGTGCTCGATCGACCGGGTGATCCCGGCGACCGTGTGCTCCAGCCAGCCCGTGGCGTCGTTGTTGCCAGCAGGTCCATCGTGGCCTCGGGCGAGCCGGCGGCGCAGCGGGTCCATCATGCCGAGCACGCCTCAGGCGCGACTCGGGCCCGCGCCCGCGCGGGTGAGCAGCCGGCTGAGCGCGTACACGGCGCCGCCGACGATCAGGATGCCGAGGACGCCCGCGAGCTCGTACCCGATCGCGTGCTGCCAGAGACCGGCGTTGGCGCCGCTGAAGAACGGGAGCGGGATCTCGTAGCCCGAGAGCGGCGCGCTGAACAGCCCGCCGAGCTGCTGGAGGCCGGCCGGCACATACCCGAACGCCTGCGCCACGTCCTCCGCCGAGCCCTCGCCGTAGGCGAAGCCCGGGGCGATGAGCCCGAGCGGCGCCAGGATCGCCGCCGCGGTGAAGGCGGTTCCCACGCCCCGGACGGGGCGTGGGAGCAGGAGCCAGGCGAGCGGGAGCAGGACGGCGGCGATGACGCCAGTGGCCAGGAGCATCGTGGCCACGCCCGGCCAGTCCACGGCGGACCAGTCGGCACCGAACGCCCGGGCGGGATCCCCGCCGCCGGTGGCAAGCCCGGCCGCCGCGATGACGGCGATGGCGATGGCGATGAGCGCGGCCCAGGTCTGCCAGAGCGGCCGCGACGCGACGATGGGCGGGGCCTGGCGCGACGCGCCCTCGGTCGCGCCGACGCGGAGGCTCCCGTCCTCGGTCGCGCCGTTGGCCAGGTATTCGGGGTGACGGCTCTGGATCCATGCCACGCCCAGCGCGGTGATCAGCGCCTCCACGATCGAGGCGCCGAACAGGTGCGCGATGAGCATGGCCGGGATGGCCTCGGAGAGGCCATACGGGCTGTACAAGGCGTGGCCGTTCTGGGTGAACAGGATCGGCTCGATGCCCAGCTCGATGCCCACCGCCAGCGCCGAGACCGTGATGCCCACGTAGGCCCCGATGCCGGCGGCCCAGACGCGCCGCCGGGAGAGCATCGGCGAGCGGCCGGCGAGCAGCCGGTACGCGCCGTAGCCCACGAAGGGGAGGATGAAGGCCATGTTCAGGCTGTTGGCGAAGATGGCCAGGATGCCCCCGTCGCCGAAGAACAGGGCTTGGATGATCAGCGCCACCGACACGGAGATCGCGGCCGCCCACGGGCCCAGGACGATCGCGATGAGGGTTCCGCCGACACCGTGGGCGGTGGTCCCGCCCGGCACCGGGATGTTGAACATCATGATCGTGAAGCTCATCGCGCTGAACACGGCGAGCATCGGGATGGTGCGGTTCGAGAGCACCTTCTGGACGCGGTTCGTCGCGACAGCCCAGCCCGGCACCGTGGCCGCGCCGAGGCCGACGGAGACGATTGGGCTCAGGTAGCCGTCGGGGATGTGCATGGGGGCCCTCTGTTCGCGACACCGGGCTGGTCTGGTCGCTCCGGTTCGTTCCTTGGGGACGCGTCGCGGATGATTGTCCGGGTTCCTGCGACGTGTTGCAATAGCGAGGCGTCGCCACGCTGCCAGCGTCGGCGTTCCGCCTGCCTCCCCGTGTCGCCGCCGGCCCCGGCCCGGACGCGTGGGCGCCGGGTCAGGCGAACCGGGCCGGGTCCAGCTCCGCGGGGATGGCGGGCGCCCGCCCCAGCGCGAGGTCCGCGGCCAGCCGCCCCGACTCGGGCCCGGTGGAGATGCCCCACGGCCCGTGTCCCGCGGCGATCACCAGCCCGCGCGTGCCAGGCACCGCCCCGATCAGCGGCCTGCCGTCCGCCGAGAGCGGCCGCGGGCAGCAGCGCACGCCCCGGATCGGCGCCTCGAGCAGGCCCGGCAGCAAGCGGCCCGCCTGCAGCAGGACCGGCTCCACCCAGGCGGCCGGGTCCGGCTCCGCGTCGAGCTGGGTCGCGCCCGCGGCCGTGACCCCGGGCGTCGGGACGACGCTGACGTGGACGCGCTCGACCGACGGCGGCTCGGGGGCTGCGTCCGGTGCGGGGGCCCGGTCGGGCCGTGATCGCCCCGCGGCGGCCTCGCGGGTCGCGGCGCCGGCGCCCGAGTCGATCTCCTCCACGATGTGGCGGAGTGGCGTCGCGGGCTCCACCTCCACCACCACGCCCCACAGCGGGCGGATCGGCACGCGGAATTCCGTCGGCGCGAGCAGGCCCGGCGTCCAGGGCCCGGCCGCCGCGACCACGGCGCCGCACGGGATCAGCTCGCCGTCCAGCCGCACCCCGATGACGGAATCGCCCGCGAGCGCGAGCGTTGCCGCCCGGCCCATCCGGACGACCGCGCCCCGCGACTCCGCCAGCGAGGCGAAGGCGTAGGTGCCGGACGCCGGCGCGATGGGGTACCCCAGGTCCAGCAGGCACCCCCACAGGCCGTCCGCGACCGCGGGCTCGGCCTGGCGCAGTGCCGCCGGGTCCAGCACGGCCGGCGTCAGCTCCGGGTACCACTCGGCCATCGCCGCGGCCTCGTCGCGCACGGCGGCCTCGCTGGAGGCGACCTCGAGCAGCCCCGCCGGCCGCTCGCCCATGCGGAACACGTTCGAGCCGGCCGCGAGCTCGCGGTACAGGGGCAGCGAGGCGCGGTACAGCGCCACGAGCACTGGGTCCACCGGATGCCAGATCCCGCCCGCGTTCGCGCCCGAGGCGCCGGCCGCCAGGCCGTCACGCTCCACGAGCAGGACGCGTGCCCCGGCGCCGGCCAGGAACGCGGCCGCCGACGCGCCCACGATCCCGCCGCCCACGACCACGACGTCGGGGGAGGCGGCGGGGCGAGGGGCGGACGAGCGCGGCACGGGTCCAGCGTAGCGGTCCCGCGGGGTCGTCTGCGATGATCGCCCAGTGCGCGACCCCGCCTCCGAACGACCCCGCCCGCCCAGCGTCGAGCGCGTCCTCGCGCCCGTCCGGGCGAGCCTGCCGGACGCGGATCCGGCCGCCCTGGCGGCCGTGGTCCGGGCCGTGGTGGAG
>JAKAHL010000225.1 GCA_021815005.1 Chloroflexota bacterium | reverse complement strand
GCTGGTGTCGAGGCCGCCGGAGAAGGCGATGCCGACGCGCTCGCCGACGGGGAGGTGCTGCAGGATGTTGGGCACGGTGAGGTCACTCCTTCGGACGCAAGTATGCCCGGAGTCAGGACCGGGGTCCGTCGGGGCGCCCCGTGCCGGCCCCGGTGCCCCAGGGCTCGCCCCGCCTGCCCGGCCCACCGCGCGAGCCGAGGCAGGGCATGATGGGCGCGTGACCGACGAACTCGCGCCCGAGCGCCCGCCCGCGCCGACCGACAAGGCCGCCCACCGCAGGCGCCTCCTGGCCGAGCGTCGGGCGATGCCCGACCGGGCCGACCGATCGGCGCGCCTGGCCGAACGCCTGCGGGCGCAGCTCGCCGGGCGCCCCGAGGCGGTCATCGGCGCGTACTGGCCCATTCGCGGCGAATTCGACCCGCTGCCGGTGCTGGGCGAGTGGCTCGCCGCCGTCCCGGGCCGGGTGGTGGGCCTGCCGGTCATCGACCCCGTCACCGATGCGATGACCTTCCACGCCTGGTGGCCGGGCTGCCCGATGGCCCCCGATCGACACGGGATCCCGGCGCCGGACGGCACGCCGCGGGTGGAGCCGGACCTGCTGCTCGTCCCCTGCGTGGGGTTCGGGCGTGGCGGCCTGCGACTGGGCTACGGCGGCGGCTACTACGACCGCACGCTGGGCGCGATGGCACCGGGGGAGCGGCCGGCCACGCTCGGGATCGCGTTCGCCCACGGCCACCTGCCGGAGCTCGCGGGCCACGCCCACGACGTCCCGCTGGACGCGATCCTGACCGAGGATGGCCTCGTCGGCTGACCTGCTGGGCGCCGCCACGCCGGCCCCCCCGCGGCCGTGCCGGGCATGGCGCGAGGGCCTCGGGGCGGACCTGGAGCCCTCGCGCTCCCGCCGGGATGCCGGACCCGACGACGAGGCGCCGCGTCCGGGAGGGTCAGTAGGCGCCGAACTCGACGCCGGCCTCGAGCCAGGCTTGGAAGTTCTCCTCGGTGGCGTGGTCGAGGACGACGCCCGGGCTCATCCAGAAGCCGCCGCCCGGCTTGCACGTCTCCATCAGGTCGCGGACGTAGGCGCGCATCTCGGCGGGCGTGCCCGTCTGGAACAGCGAGCCCGGGACGTTGCCGCCGATGGCCGCCCACGGCCCGATGAACTTCTTGACCTTCGCCATGTCCGTCTGGTCGAACATCCAGGCGGTGGTGCCCGCCGGGAGGCCGGCCTCGGCCATGTGCGCCAGCCGGGTGTTGTACCCGCCCTCGACGAACATCATGGGGATGACGCCCTGCGCCACGATCCCGCGGAGGGTCGCCTCGAGGCTGGGCCAGTAGAACTTGGCGAAGTCGGCATCCGACATGAACCCGTCCGCGCCCTTGTGAAGCGGCAGGAACGCGAACGGCACGCCCGAGTTGACCGCCGCGTCGACCGCCATCTTGACCGCGAGCGGGGTGATGGCCTCGCATGCCGCCAGCACCTTCGCGGGTCGGCGGAAGAGGTCCATCATCACCGAGCGGGTGCCGCGGAGCGTGTCGCCCAGGAAGTCGAACGGGGCTTTGCTGAAGCCGCCGAGCGTGACGGGCAGGCCCTTGGCGAACATCGCCGTGCCGATGAGCTGGCCCATATGGGCGTTGAACTCGCCCGTGAGCCGGCTCGCCTCGAGCATCGTCTCGAGCGCCTCGGTGACCTGGGGGCTGCCGATCCCGGCGAAGAAGAACGGGACGAACGGCAGCTCGAGCGAGCCGAGCAGGGACGGGAAGCCCGCGAGGCCCTTGAGGCCCGGCATGATCCGCGGCCAGTAGGTCCGCAGCAGCCACGCCTCGGGGTTGCGGATGAGCTCGTCGTACTCGTCGGCGGCCATGTACTCGCCTTCGACGTACTGGTAGCCCTGGTTGGGGCCTAGCTGCGCGCCCGGCCAGCGGTACAGCTGGTACTGCACCTTGTCGAACACGGGCCCGGGCTGGAAGTTCGAGAACGGGAAGTACTCGACGAGCGGGAACTTGTCGTAGAAGGCGATGGCCGCGGCCACGGCCTTCGGGTAGTCGTAGAAGTAGTCCGCCAGCGTGACGCCCATCATGTGCTGCTGGAGGTCGCCGGTCGTCGCGATCGTGGGCACGCGGTCCGGCACGCGCAGCCGGCACACGTCGGCATAGCGCTGGGCGCGGGCGCGGTACGCTCCGGCGATCTCGGGCGAGGCGAACGGCTTGCCCTCCGTGGACACCCAGGCGTCCAGCCGGGCGTCGATCTTCTGTTCCTGGGTGAGCGGGGTGGCGGTCTCGGGGGACATCAGCGGATCCTCGGCGTTCGGCGGTGGGGACTGGACGGTGACGCGGTCAAGCCCAGCCCTTGGCGAGCGCGACGGCCGCCATGGCGTCCTTGCCGTACGCGTCCGCGCCCGTGTAGTCACGGACCTTGCCGTCCATCTGGCCGCCGCCGATCATCACGCGGATGCCCGGGTCGAGCGCCCGCAGCTGCGCGACGGTCTCCTTCATCGGCTCGTACGCGAGCGTGAGGAAGCCTGACAGGCCCACGATCCGGGCGCCCTGCGCCCGGGCGGTCTCGACGAACGTCTCGGGCGCGACGTCCACGCCGAGGTCGGTGACCTCGAAGCCGTTGATGTCGAGCATGAACGCGACGATGTCCTTGGCGATGTCGTGGATGTCGCCCTGGACCGTGCCGATGACCACCTTGCCGATGCGCTGCTGCTGCTGGCCGGCGGCGGCCATGCGCGGCTTCACCCGCCCGGCGATCTGGCCCAGGATGTCGCCCGCGAAGATCAGCTCGGGGATGAAGACCTCGCCGGTCTCGAACCGCTTGCCGACGATGTCCATCGCCGCCTTGCAGTCGTCGAGGATGTCGGCCGGGGCCACGCCCGCGTCGAGCAGGTGGTCGGTCAGCCTGGCCGCGGACTCCTCGTCCATACCGGTGATGGCGTCGATGAGCTCCTGGTGCACGTGGACCTCCTTCGATGCGCCACGCCTCGTCGGCGGGGCCTGGGGCCGCCGACGGGTCAGCGGCCGATTCGCTCCCCTCGGCTAGCGGACACGGACGCGCCACCCGACGAGGGCTGCGACGATGACGAGGGCGCCGCTCGCGGCGGCCGTTCCCGCCCAGTCGAGCGACGGCAGCAGCGCGGCGAACAGCATGGGCCCCGCGACGAACCCCGCGTTCTGGCCGAGCATGATCCCGGCCATCCCGGCGCCCCCGAGCCGCGGGTGGGGCACCGCGTCCGGGACGGACGCGAAGACCGCTGACGGGATGGCGCCGGCGAACGCGCCGAAGGCGAACAGCGCGAGCGCGAGCGCGGCCCCGGCCAGCAGGTATGGCAGCACCGCGAGCGGTGCGGTCGCCAGCAGGGCCACGGCGAACACGCGCCGGCGGGAGCCGATGCGGTCCCCGACGACGCCTGCCGCCACGGAGCCGACGGCCATGCCCGCCATCGCGAGACTGGAGACGGCCGCCGCGCCCGCCACGTCGAAGCCGCGCTGCCCGGTGAGGAACACCGGGATGAAGGTGTTGGCCGCGCCGTTGGCGGTGGCGAACAGGGCGAACACCAGGACCAGCAGCCAGATGTCGCGCCCGGCGAGGCCCTCCCGCAGGTCGGCGAGCGCCCGCTGCGCGCTGTTCCCGCCCGCCGCTCCGCGCAGCCCCGCGGCCGCGAGCGTGGCGACCCAGGCGACAAGGGCGGCGACGCCCAGCCCGGCGGTGAGCCACCAGACGGCGGGCCAGCCATGGGCCATCGCGAGCGGCGGGCCGATCAGGTACATCAGCAGCGAGCCCGCCGGGACCCACAGAT
>JAKAHL010000224.1 GCA_021815005.1 Chloroflexota bacterium | reverse complement strand
CCTCGCTCGCGTCTCGGGGCGAGCCGGGGGTTCCGGCCTCGCTCGCGCCTCCAGGCGGGCCCGCGCGAGACGAAGGGGCAGGTGCGGCCAGAGCAGGTACAGCAGGCGCATGGGGATCGACCGCTAGGTGGGGGCCTTTCCGATCGGCGAGGGCGACGGGGGCACGCGCAGGCGGCCCGAGACCCGACAGCAGGTCCGGCCGCGCCAGGCAGCCGTCCCGCAGCCCGCCCTCGGCGTACAGGATGGCCAGCTCCGCGTCCCGGCCGGGCGGGCCGTACCGGCTGTGCGCCACCGTGGCCCGGCACCGCTGCCCGACCACGTCCCGGCCCAGGCGGATCCAGCCCGAGCGGCGCAGTTCCAGCCGCAGCCCGCTCGCCGCGTCCACGGCCGCGGCCAGCCCGCGCCCCAGCCCATCCGGCGCCAGCACCACCAGCAGCGTCCCCGCCCGGCGGGCGAAGGCCGCCAGGCGGCCCAGGCGATCTCCCACACGCACCCCGGCCACGGCCGGGTCCCGCCCCTCCGGCAGGTCCAGCACCAGCAGGTCCACCGCGCGCGCGGCAAGCAGCGAGCCCGCCATCGCCAGCGCCTCCTCCAGGTCCCGGGGCACGAGCACCGCCAGCCACGCAAGGCTGACGCCCCGCGCGACGGCCTCCACCGGGTCGAACGCGCGGGCGAGGTCCAGCCACGCCACGATGGACCCGGCGGCCTGCGCCTCCGCCGCCACCCGCAGCGCGAGCGTGGTGCGCCCGGAGCTGACGCCACCGCGCAGCGCCACCGTGGCCGATCTCGGCAGGCCGCCGGTTCCCAGCACAGCGTCGAGGGCGGCGAAGCCCGTGGGCACCACCCGGCCCTCGAGGCCCGCGGCGGGGACGCCGGGACGGCCTGCCGGGACGAGCGGGCTCGCCGGTGCCGCGCCCTCTGCCTCGGCCTCGCCCTCGGCCTCGTGGTCCGCCGGCAGCGGGGCCATCGCGAGCGCGCCCCGGACCCTTGGCGCGGCATCCCCCAGCCGACGGGGAGCGGCCGCGCCCCACCGCGCCTGGAGGGCGGCGAGGGCCTGGGAGACGTCGGATGCGCTGGTCATCGGACATCCAATAATAGAACGGATGTTCGACTCGTCAAGGGCTGTGACGGGGGCGCTGGCGACGCCCACGACGCCCCGTCCGGCGATGAGGAGGCCGCCGGCCGGGACCGGCGGGTATCGGCAGAGGAGGTGGGGCGCCGACAGTCGGAAACGCGCGCGTCGCGTGCTACACTTCCCGGCCGGTCGTCCCGATGATGTCGGCGGCGGCTTACGTGGGGATGTAGCTCAGCTGGGAGAGCACCGCGTTCGCATCGCGGGGGTCAGGGGTTCGAGTCCCCTCATCTCCACCATTTCGTGGGTCGGTCGGGCAGGTGGTGAGCCCAAGGGTCTGTAAAACCCTCGCCTTCGGCTGTGACAGTTCGATTCTGTCCCGGCCCACCAGAATCTCCATCGCGAAGGGCCCCGCAGGGGCCCTTTTTCGTGCCTCGCCGGGCTCGGCCACACTGCCCGCGCCCCCCTCGACTGGGCACGCGGTTCGGGGGCGAACCCCGATGGGGGCGGCTCGCGGACGCGACTAGCGTTCAAGCCGACAGCCGTTGCGGCTAGGGGCCGTCGGCTGTGCGCTCGCGAGCGACTCGCGACGCGCACTGGGAGACGGTGACCCATGGCTGATTCCGCGCCGCGCGCGCGCGTCGGGCTTCGCGGCAAGATCCTGGCCCTCGGTGCCGCGGCCGCGCTCGTGCCGTCAGCCACGCTCATGGCGGTGGGCGGGTGGCAGAGCATCGACTTCGGCAACCGGGCGGTCGCCGCGTCCGCGTCGCTGGCCGACGCGGACCTCGACCACGTCACGACCGGCCTCTACAACCTCGTGCGGGCCCAGGACGCGGCGCTGCGCGGGCAGGTCAGCCACGGAGCCGCCGTGGCCGGCGGGGTCGTGGCCCAGCTCGGCGGGCCGGCGGTCCTCGGCACCCAGGGGACGGCCAACGCGGCCGCCGACCGGATCGCAGCCCTGACCGGTGCCGACGCCTCGCTCTACGCGGTCGCGGGCGGCGGCACCGACCTGACGATCGAGGGCACGACGATCAAGGACCCGGCCGGGCGCCGGGCCACCGGCATGGCGCTGAGCGCCCAAGTCGCAGGCGGCTCGGCCGGCGTTCGGCTGGCCGACGCCCTCGCGGGACGGCCGTTCACCGGCGTGTCGGCCATCAACGGGATCGGCTACGTCATCAGCGACACCCCAATCGGCGATCGGACTGGCGCGGTCGTCGGCATGGTGGAGGTGGCCGCAGCCGAGCCGTCGAGCCAGGCGTTCCGCGACGCGATCCTCGGCATCCGGATCGGGTCGAGCGGCTACGCGTTCGCGCTGGCAGGAAGCGGCCCCCAGCAAGGCCGATCGGCGATCCCGGGCGGCGGGACCGCCGACGGCAACCTCGCCCTCGGCCCCCAGGCCACCGGCGGCGGCCAGCTGCCCGAGACGGTCGTCGCGACGGCCGAGGCGCTGGCGCCGGGCCAGCTCGCCACGGTGCGCTACCCGGTGCTGGGCACCGGTACGTCGGCTCCCCGCGAGGCGGTCGCGCGGGTCGCCTACTACGCCCCGTGGGACTGGGTGATCGGCGCGACCTCGTACCGAGACGACCTCGTCGCGGTGAGCGCGAGCATCGAGAGCGGACGCGGGCAGATGCTCCTGGTGAGCCTCCTCGCGGCCCTCGCCTGCGTCATCGCGGTGGGCGCGGTGAGCCTGATGCTCGCGCGCAGCATGACGCGGCGGGTCAAGCTGGTGCAGGGCGCCGTCCTGTCGCTCGCCGAGCGCGATGCCGAGACCCTCGACGCCGGTCTCCGCGGCCTGGCGGCCAGCGATCTCTCGGTGGCGGCCAGGCCGGCGACCGAGGCGGTGCCCGCCAGCGGGAGCGACGAGCTCGCGGAGATGGCCGACGGGGCCAACCGGCTTGTCGCGCGGTTCGGCTCCACGATGGCGGCGTACGAGACCGCGCGTGGCTCGCTGGCCGCCCTGATCCGGGAGGTCTCGGCATCGTCCGACGCCGTGGCGCGGACCTCGGGGCAGCTTAATGACGCGGCGGGCCAGGCTGGCGAGGCCATCAGCCAGATCGCGGCGACGATGCGGCAGGTCGTCGCCGGGGCTCGCAGCCAGGCCGAGGCATCCGAGGCGGCTCGGGCCTCGGTCGCGGCGATGCACAGCCTCATGGGCCGGGTCGTGGCGGCCACCGCCGAGACCAGCCGACGCCTGGGCGAGGTGTCGGACACCGTCGTCGAGCTGGCCTCGGCGATCGCCGATGCCTCGGCCGCCTCTGCCGACGTCGGCGAGGTGGCCACCGCGGCGGCGCTCGCCACGGCCCAGGGGCTGGCGACCGTGGGGGAATCAACCGAGGGCATGGCCCGGATCAGGGTCGCGATGGACGTCTCGGTTGAGCGCGTCGGTCGGCTCGGCGCCAAGGGCGACCAGATCGGCGCCATCGTCGAGACCATCGACGACATCGCGGCCCAGACCAACCTGCTCGCGCTCAACGCCGCCATCGAGGCGGCCCGGGCGGGCGAGATGGGCAAGGGCTTCGCGGTGGTGGCGGACGAGGTCCGCAAGCTCGCCGAGCGGAGCGGCCGCGCCACCAAGGAGATCGCGGCGCTGATCGCGGAGGTCCAGGAGGAGACGGCCGAGGCCGTCCGGGCCATGGAGTCGGGCGCGGCCGAGGTGGCGTCGGGGGCCGCGCTCGCCGACGCGAGCAGCGAGGCGCTGGGCGAGATCGCCGAGACCGTCTCGAGCACCAAGCAGGCCATCGGCCGCATCACCGACGCCGTGGCCTCG
>JAKAHL010000223.1 GCA_021815005.1 Chloroflexota bacterium | reverse complement strand
CACGAGGGGATCATCGCCAATCCAAACTGCTCCACCATGCAGCTGATGCCGCCGCTGATGGCGCTTCGCGACGCCGTGGGCATCGAGCGCATGATCGTGGACACGTACCAGGCCGTGTCCGGCACCGGGCACAAGGCGATCGTGGAGCTCGAGGAGCAGGTCAAGGCGCATGCCGAGGGCCGCCCCAAGGTCGCCAAGGTCTACCCGTACAACATCGGCTTCAACGCCCTCCCGCACATCGACGTGTTCCTCGACAACGGGTACACCAAGGAGGAGTGGAAGGTCGTCCTCGAGAGCCGCAAGATCCTGCACCTGCCGGACCTGCGCGTCTCGTGCACGGCCGTCCGCGTGCCGGTGTTCATGAGCCACTCCGAGGCCGTTCACGTCGAGACCAAGTCGCCCATCACCCCCGACGTCGCGCGCGAGCTGTTCGCCCGGGTCGAGGGCGTGGTGGTCCAGGACGACCCGGCCAACAAGGTGTACCCCCTGGCGGAGCACGCAGCGGGCTCCGACCTGGTGTACGTCGGTCGCGTCCGCCAGGACTCGTCGATCCCGGACAACAGGGGACTCGCGTTCTGGGTCGTGTCCGACAACCTGCGGAAAGGTGCGGCCTCGAACGCGGTGGAGATCGCGGAGGTGCTGGTCAGCCGCGGCTGGGTCCGCAAGGCGAGTGAGCGCGCGGCCGCTGCCGGGGGAACGCTGGCGTGACCCGCGACGAGCGCCTCGCGGCGCTCGAGCAGATCGCGAACGAGGTCCGGGCCTGCTCCGCCTGCCGCCTCGCCGAGGGACGGACGCGCGCCGTGCCCGGTGAGGGCGACCCCGACACCGAGGTCATCTTCGTCGGCGAGGGCCCGGGCTTCAACGAGGACCGCGAGGGGCGCCCGTTCGTCGGGCGTGCCGGGGGGCTGCTGGTGCGACTGCTCGGCAGCATCGGCTGGCAGCGTGAGTCCGTGTTCATCACCAACGTCGTGAAGTGCCGCCCGCCGGACAACCGCGATCCGGAGCCGGACGAGATCGCAGCCTGCGCCCCGTACCTGCGGCGCCAGCTGGAGGTCCTGGACCCGGCCGTGGTGGTCACGCTGGGCCGGTACTCGATGGGGACGTTCATGCCGGGTGCCCGGATCGGCCAGGTCCACGGGACCACGCGGCCGGCAGACCCGTCAACGGGCGCCCGGGACGCGACCGTGCTCGCCATGTACCACCCGGCGGCGGCACTCCGGACGCCGGCGCTCGAGCGCGAGAGCTACGAGGACATCGCGCGGCTGGCGGGGATTCTGCAGCGGTCACGGGACCGGCGAGCCGCGGCCGCGGCCGCGGCCGCCGTACCGTCGGCGGAGCAAGCGGCCGGCACCGTAGCAGCATCGCCCACTGGCGCCGTCGCGACGCCCGCTGGCGCCGGCGCGGCGCAAGCGCCCCTGGGCGCGTCCATCCAGACGGCCGAGCCGCCCGCCCCCGCGGACGCCGAGTCCCAGCTCACGCTGTTCTGACTCCCAAGCGAGGAAGGACACCCATGCCTGACGCGAACACGCCGCTCCGGATCATCCCGCTGGGCGGGGTGGGGGAGATCGGCAAGAACTGCTACGTGTTCGAGTACGGCGACGAGATCGTCGTCGTCGACTGCGGGCTCATGTTCCCCGACGAGGAGATGTTCGGCATCGACCTCGTCATCCCGGACGTCACGTACCTCAAGGAGCGGCGGGAGCACGTCAAGGCGTTCCTGATCACGCACGCCCACGAGGATCACGTCGGCGGCCTGCCCTACGTCCTGCCGGAGTTCCCGGGCGTGCCGGTCTACGCGAGCACCCTGGCGCGGGGCCTGCTGGGCGCCAAGTTCAAGGAGCACAAGCTCCACAACAACCCGCTGCTGGCGCTCGACCCCGGCGACGAGCTGCCGGTCGGACCGTTCACGGCGATCCCGTTTCGGGTTGGGCACTCCATCCCGGACGCGATGGGCATCGCACTGCGGACCCCCGTGGGGATCGTGGTCACCACCGGCGACTTCAAGTTCGACCACACCCCGATCGACGGCAAGCTGTCGGACTTCGGCACCCTGGCCCGGATGGGCCAGGAGGGGGTGGTGTGCCTGCTGTCGGACTCCACGCGCGCCGAGAGCCCGGGCTACACGCCCTCGGAGCGAACCGTGGGCGAGGCCTTCCACGAGATCATGGAGGGCCTCGACGGGCGCGTGATCGTGGCCACGTTCGCCTCCAACATCGCGCGGCTCCAGCAGGTGTTCGACGCCGCCGCGACGTTCAAGCGCCAGGTTGCGGTGGTGGGCCGCTCGATGGAGCAGAACACCCGCATCGCCACGGACCTCGGCTACCTGACCTACCCCCCGTCGCAGCTGCTGGCCAAGGACAAGATCGCCGACAACCCGGCCTCCCGGACGGTCATCGCCACCACGGGCGCCCAGGGCGAGCCGATGTCCGGCCTCGCGCGGATGGCCAACCGCGACCACCGCTTCGTGGAGATCCAGCCCGGCGACACCGTGATCGTGTCCGCCAGCCCCATCCCGGGCAACGAGGAGTACGTGGCCCGGACCATCGACAACCTGTTCAAGGCCGGCGCCAACGTCTACTACCACGCGATCCGCCACGCCCACGTGTCGGGCCACGCGAGCCAGGAGGAGCTCAAGCTGATGCTCGGGCTCACCAAGCCCAAGAACTTCGTGCCGATGCACGGCGAGTTCCGGATGCTCGTGCAGCACGGGAGGCTGGCGGTCGAGACGGGCGTTGCGCCGGAGAACGTGTTCATCGTGGAGAACGGCACGCCGATCGAGATCCTGCCCGACGGGTCCGCCCGGCGGGGCACGCCCGTCCCGGCCGGCTACGTGCTGGTGGACGGCATCTCGGTGGGGGAGGTGGGCGAGGTGGTCCTGCGGGACCGCAGGGCGCTCGCCAACGACGGCATGTTCCTCGTCGTCGTGCTGGTGGACAAGCAGTCTGGCCGGGTCGTCGGCAGGCCGGAGATCGTGACCCGCGGCTTCGTGCACGGCAACGAGGAGGATCGCATCATCGAGGAGGCGGTCCGGCGGGTCCGCGCGGCGGTGGACAACCCGGGCGACCGGATCTCCGAGGTGGCCCTGCTCAAGAGCCAGATCAAGGACGGCGTGTCGCGCTACCTGTACGAGCAGACCAAGCGTCGCCCGATGGTCTTCCCCGTGGTGGTCGAGGTCTAGCGCGTGGCCCAGCGTCGGCGGACCGCGCGCGGCTCGTCCAGCTCGCGCGGCCGCAAGCCCGCCGGCCGGCGTGGCGGCGGGCTGCCGATCCCGAGCGTCCCCAGCCTGCGCGTGTCGCCGGCGGTGGCGAGGTCGCTGCTGGGGCTGGTGTTCCTGGTGCTCGGGGCCATCCTGATGGTCGCCATGGCGCTCCCGGGCGAGGGTCGGCTGACCGACTACGTTCGGAACCTGATCGTCCCGTTCTTCGGGGCCGCGCGGTACCTGCTCCCGATCGTCCTGCTGGTGGCCGGGTGGTACCTGGAGTGGGGCCCGGGACGCCACCCGGACGCGCCCTGGGCGCGGACGCTCGCGGGAATCGTGCTCGCCTACGTCGGCGTCCTGGAGATGATCCAGGAGATCGCCACGTCCGGCGGGCGGATCGGGATGTTCCTCGACGAGCTCCTGGAGCCGCTGCTGACCGCGCCGGGGACATTCGTGCTCATGCTGGCCGTGACGGTCGCGGGGCTGCTCATCGCCTTCGACCAGCCCCTCCACGCGTTCCTGGAGCCGGTGCTCCGCAGCGCCCGGTCCGCCGGCTCGGCGCTGCGGGGGCGAGCGGCCGCCGCCGGGACGGCCTCGGTCGATGTCCGCGCGCCGGGACTGCCGCGGCTCGGCTCGGGCGGCCCGGTCC
>JAKAHL010000006.1 GCA_021815005.1 Chloroflexota bacterium | reverse complement strand
GTCGGACACGTGGAGGCCGGCGAACCCGGCGCCGATGACGAGCCCGGCCACGATGAACGGGCCCTTGGCGATCAGCGTGGCGCCGACGACGAGCGCCACCGCCCACATGGCGAGGACGCTGAACAGGGTCCGCTTGGGCCCGAACCGGTCCACGAGGCGGCCCCAGATGAACGCTGACACGATCGCGGACAGGGTGAGGACGAGCAGGACGATGTTGGCCTCGTTCTCGCTGAACCCGACAGCCTTGACCGAGAAGATGGTCATGATCGTGACGCTGGTGTTGAGCGCGTCGGTGTAGAAGAACCGGGAGGCGAGGAACCGGCCCAGGCCCGGGTACTGGTCGAGCGAGCGGACGGTGCGCCACGTCTGCGACCAGGCGGCGCCCAGCGGGTCCGCGTCAGCCTTCCGCCGGCTGCCGTCCTCCCGCAGGAACAGGAATGTGGGCGCCGACAGCACGAAGAACAGGATCGGCGCGACGACGAAGGTCATCGCCACGGACAGGTCGGTCAGCAGCAGCAGGATCGCGATGAACACCGTGCCCATGTAGCCGATGCCGGTGGACAGGCTGGCGATCCGGCCGCGGTTCTCGGGCGTGCTCACCAGCTGGAGCGTCGCGTCGAAGTAGATCAGGCACGACTGGTACGAGAACATGGCGAGCATGAACAGCACGATGCCGACCGGCACCGGCACGAACGGGATGGCCACGGCCGGCAGGCAGGCGCCGATCGTGAACGCGAACAGGAACGGCAGGCGTCGCCCGTAGCGGTCCGAGACCGCGCCGAGGAACGGCGAGACCAGCGCATTGATGCCCACCGAGATCGCGACCGACAGGCCGAGCCAGAGGTTGCCGTTGCTGTCGCCGAGCTTGTCCACCAGGAACAGGGAGATCGCGCGCGAGAAGATCGCGTACGACCAGATGGTGTCGGCGAAGTCGTACAGCGCCCAGCCCCCGCGGGCGACCTTGCGGTGGTTGCGGCGGTCGAGCTCCGTCAGCTCGGTGGTCGCGACGGCTGCGGTCATCGGGTCCCTCGTGCGGCGTCCACTGCCCTTGCGCGGATCATAGGGGCGGCCTCCGCGCCCCGAGGGCACGCCCCGCACCGCGGGCCGCACCGCGTCGGCGGGCCGGGGGGGCGGCGCGGCCTCGCCCCGCGGGGGTGGGGTCGGGATCGTTCTGGTCTCGCGGAACCGCCGCGCGGCGCGAGGGCAACGTCGGGAGCACCGCCCAGGGCCTCCCTCCGTCGGTAGTTCCGCGAGATGCGAACTACCGGGAAGACGCCTTCTGCCGGAGATGGTCGCCGGCCGGGGGCGCCGCCCGTGGCGAAGGGGTGCGGCCGGGGGCGCCGCCCGTGGCGAAGGGGTGCGGCCGGGGGCGCCGCCCGTGGCGAAGGGGTGCGGCCGGGGGCGCCGCCCGTGGCGAAGGGGTGCGCGCGGGTGCGTCCGGGACGCGGACGCGCTGGACCTCCGCGGTAGGATCGCGCAATGATCACCGACCCGCGCGAGATCGCCGCCGCCTGGCGGCCGCAGTTTCCGGGCCGGCGCCAGGCCAAGGACGTGGTGGACCCCATCATCGAGCCGGACTGGGGCGGCCTCCGCGTGGTGGCGGCGATCGCGGGCGGCAAGGCGGAGTTCTACCGCTACGGGGACCGGATCGATGCACCCGCCTCGCTCGAGGAGGCACTGGGCTATGCCTTCGAGGCGCGGGACGGCGTCATCGAGGGCCACCTGACCAAGCAGGCATTCGACACGGGCGTCGGGGCCTACCCCACCTCGGACCCCATCGCGCGGCCCATCTTCTCGATGCCGCGCTTTCTCCAGCGGCGCAATCAGGACCCGTACACGATCGGCCGCCGCCACCGGGACGAGGAGGAGTCGCGCGCGCTCGAGATCCTGGAGGCGCTCGCGGCGGGCGAGGACCACGCGTTCGTGGCGACCGACCTGCTGTGGCTCGACGGCGAGGATCTGGGCGGCCTCCCGCTCCAGGAGCGCAAACGCCAGCTTGACACCGTGCTCAGCCAGTCGAGGCTGGTCCGCGTGACGCCCTGGACGCGGCCCGGCGGCTCGCGCGTGGCCGCCACCTGGGGCACGCTCGGCTTCGAGCACGTCTTCTGGCGGGCGGCCAACAGCCGCTACACACCCGACGCGGAGAACCCCGACTGGGTGGTGGTGCCCGCACCGCGCCCGCAGCATCGCCCCGCCGTCCCGGACACGCCCGACGGCGAGCCGCCCGCCGCGACCGCCTGACCGCCGACACAACCGGTGGACGCAGGGTGGTAGGGTGGACCCGTGCCCCCGACGACGCTCACCCCCGCAATCCGGGACGAGATCGCCCGCCTCGGACGCGCCGACATCATGGTCGGCATCCCGAGCTTCAAGAACGCGGCGACCATCGGCTACGTCGTGCGCGCGGCGCATGCCGGGCTGGTCCAGTACTTCCCGGACCACAAGCCGGTCCTGGTGAACTCGGACGCCGGCTCGCCCGACGGCACGCAGCGCGTGGTCATCGAGACCGAGCCCCCGGACTATGTCGAGTCCATCCTGCTCGTTAGGCCCACCAACCGCCTGGACCGCGTGACCCTCACGTACCCCGAGATCGACGGCGTCGGCGGCAAGGGCGCGGCCCTGCGGACCATCTTCGAGATCGCCGCCGCGCTCGACGTCCAGGCCCTGGTGGTGGTGGACAGCGACCTGCGCAGCATCGTCCCGGAGTGGATCGAGCTGCTGGCCGGCCCCATCCTCAAGGGCGGCTACGACTTCGTCGCCCCGCTGTACGCGCGCCACAAGCACGACGGGACGATCACCAACACCGTGACCTACCCGCTGACGCGCGCCCTCTACGGCCTCCGGATCCGGCAGCCCATCGGCGGCGACTTCGGGGTCTCCGGCGACCTTGTCGCCCACTACCTGGCCCAGGACGACTGGACGGCCGACGTCAGCAAGTTCGGCATCGACATCTGGATGACGACGCACGCGCTCTCCGGCGGCTTCGCGGTGTGCCAAACCCGGCTGGGGGCCAAGGTCCACGACCCGAAGGACCCGGGCGCGGACCTGGGCCCGATGTTCCGCCAGGTCGTGGGGACCATCCTCCGCCTGGCCGTGGAGCGCCCGGACGCCTGGCTCGAGATCAGGGGCAGCCACGACGTCCCCGCCTATGGCTTCGAGCGGCTGATCGACCCGCCGCCGCTCGAGGTGAACGCGGTCCGCCTCCTCGACGAGTTCCACGCCGGGTCGCTCACGCTCGGGGAGACGTGGCGCCGGGCGCTGGACCCGGACACCGCCGCCGCCGTGGTGGCGCTCGCGGCCGAGGCGGGCCCGATCGCCGACGCCGCCTCGCGCCGGCTGGGCCTGGGCGGGGAGTCCGACGCGACGCACCCCACCACCCTCCAGATGGCGGAGGCGCTCGCCGGGTTCGACTTCCCCGATGACCTGTGGGCACGCGTCGTGTACGACCTCGTGATCGCCACGCGCCGCGGCGAGCTCGACACGTCGCAGCTGACGGCAGCGCTTGTGCCCATCTACTTCGGCCGCGTGGCCTCGTTCGTGGTGGAGAACCGCCACCTCGACACGGCCGACGCGGAGGAGCGCGTCGAGCGCCAGGCGCGCGAGTTCGAGCGGCTCAAGCCGTACCTGGTGGAGCGCTGGCGCGCGCTCGACGCGCAGGCAGGGGACGGCCCGCGATGAGCCAGCAGCCGCTCCCGGCGCGCATCCTGATCCCCGTCGCCAACCCGCTCACGGCCGAGGAGCTGGTCCGGATCGGCGCCGCCCTGCTGGACCCGCGGACCGGCGAGCTGGCGGCGCTCGGCATCGTCGAGGTGCCCGAGGGCATGCCGCTGTCCGAGGGCGCCACCCGGGCGCGCCAGGCGCGGCGGCTCCTCCAGCGCGTCCTGGACTACGTCCCCGAGGGCACGACGATCCACCCGCTGGTCCGGATCGGGCGGCACGCCGCCGCTGGGATCGTGGAGGCGACCGCCGAGCAGGAGGCGGACCTGCTGATCTTCGGCTGGGGCGGCAAGTCGTCCCCCGCGCGTGCGGGCGCGGCGGCCCTGTCCATCTCCCCCACGATCGACGAGGTCGTGCGCGAGTCCCCGTGCGACATCGCCGTCGTCAAGCAGCGCGGCGGCCACGAGGTCCGGCGGATCCTCGTCCCGGTCCGCGGCGGCCCGCACGCCGAGCTCGCCCTGCGCTTCGCCGACGCCCTGGCCCGCCACCACGACGCCACGGTCGCCGTCATCCACTTCGTCCCGGCCGGGGTCACGGAGGCCGTCCGCGCCCAGGCGGAGCACGCGCTGGCCGCCCTGGTCCGCCAGCACATCACCGCCCGCGCCGAGCCCCTCCTGCGCGAGACCCGCAACGTCAGGACCTCCATCCTGCGCGAGGCGGAGCATGCGGACCTGGTGGTCATGGGCGCGTCCGCACCGGCGGGCGAGGGTGTCGGCTCGCTGTTCGGCGCCCTGCCTGAGGCCATCGCCCAGCGCGCCAAATCCACCGTGATCGTGGTCAAGACGCGCGAGGCCATCGGCCGGCACACGTTCGACGCCCTCGCGGAGAAGGCCGAGTCGCTCGCCGCCGCAGACCGCGCCGCCGAGGAATCGCGTGCGGTGCCGGCGAAGGTTGAGCGCTGGTTCGCGGAGGCCAACTTCCACCACGGCGAGTTCGCGGACCTCGACCGGCTGGCCCAGCTCAAGGAGAAGCAGGGCGTCACCGTGAGCCTGGTGCTGCCCACGCTCAACGAGGCCGAGACGATCGGGCCAATCGTCTCGCGCGCGATGCGCGACCTCCAGGAGCGCCACCCGCTGCTCGACGAGATCCTCGTCATCGACTCCGCCTCCACGGACGACACCCGCGCGATCGCCGAGGCTGCCGGGGCGCGCGTGGTGCAGCACCCGGACGTCCTGACGCGGTACGGCTCGTTCCGCGGCAAGGGCGAGGCACTCTGGAAGTCCCTGTACGAGACCAGCGGCGACATCGTGATCTGGGCGGACACCGACGTGCGCAACTGGCACAGCCGGATGGTCTACGGGACGCTCGGGCCGCTCCTGGTGGAGCAGCGCCTCCAGTACGTCAAGGGCTACTACCAGCGCCCGATCGTGGAGGGGGGCGTGCTCAAGGAGGGCGGCGGCGGCCGGGTGACCGAGCTGGTGGCGCGCCCGCTGATCAACCTGTTCTTCCCCGAGCTGTCGGGCTTCATCCAGCCCCTGGCCGGGGAGTACGCGGGGCGCCGCTCGCTGCTCGAGCAGATCCCCTTCTTCACCGGGTACGCCGTGGAGATCGGGCATCTGATCGACGCGTTCGAGCGGGTTGGGATCGAGGGGCTGGGCCAGGTGGACCTGGAGCGGCGACTGCACCGCAACCAGGAGCTCGAGGGGCTGTCCAAG
This sequence comes from Chloroflexota bacterium, assembly GCA_021815005.1. Classification (GTDB taxonomy): domain Bacteria; phylum Chloroflexota; class Limnocylindria; order Limnocylindrales; family CSP1-4; genus CAIXZV01. Next base: position 12,499 of record JAKAHL010000006.1, on the reverse strand, counting down.
ATGTCGTTCGTCATCCTCCAGGCCGTGATGAAACGCCTGGAGGAGCGGCGCCGAGTGCGGCTGTTCGCCGAGCTGGGCCACACGATGAAGCTGCCGCGCTTCGGGCAGGGTCGCCTGTCGCTCGAGGTCCAGGAGGTGGCCGACCACGAGCGGCCGCCGATGATCCGCATCCCCGAGTACCTCGAGCGGCGACGCGCCGCGCGGGGCGAGACGCCGACCGAGTGACGGGGCCGCGCCGGGTGACCGGGCCGCGCCGGGTGACCGGGCCGCGCCGGGTGACCGGGCCGCGCCGGGTGACCGGGCCGCGCCGGGCGTCGGAGTCCCAGTCCGAACTCCTGCGCGGTGGGCGGCGGCGCTCGGACCCGGGGTCCGGATCACACCGTCGGGACGCCGTCGCACGCCCGGGGAACGTCGCGACTCGGACTCCCAGCCCGAGCGAGTGCGCACAGGGGCGCGAGGTTCGGCCTGTCAGTCCGAACGCATGCGCCCGAGGTCGGCGACCATGCGCGTCCTGATCGCGCCCGACTCCTACAAGGGCACCCTCACCAGCGTCGAGGTCGCTCGCGCCCTGGCGGAGGGCTGGCGCCGCGCGCGTCCCGACGACGACATCCGCCTCGCCCCGCTGGCTGACGGCGGCGAGGGCACGCTCGTCGCGATCGAGGCGGCCGGGGGCTGGCGACGCGTTGTCGCTGCGGTCCGCGACCCGCTGGGCCGGCCGATCCGCGCCCCGTGGCTCGTCCGCGACGACGGGGGCGCCGCGGTGGTGGAGATGGCCGCCGCGTCCGGCCTCTCCCGCGTGGCCCCGGCCGAGCGCGACCCCTGGGGCGCCACCACCGCGGGCACGGGCGACCTGCTGCGCGCGGTCCTCGACGCGGGGGTCGGCGACATCGTCCTCGGCATCGGCGGCAGCGCCACCACCGACGGGGGGGCAGGGATGCTCGCCGCGCTCGGCGCCCGCGTGGGCGACGGCCTGGCTTCGGTGGACCTTGCGGGCTTGGACCCGCGACTGGCGGCGGCGCGCCTGCGCGTGGCCTCCGACGTCACCAACCCCCTGCTCGGCCCGAGCGGCGCCGCCGCCGTCTACGGCCCGCAGAAGGGCGCCTCGCCTGACGACGTGCTCGCCCTGGACGCACGCCTGGCGCGCTGGGCCGACGCACTCGAGGCGGCAACCGGGCGCCACGAGCGCGCAACGCCCGGCGCCGGGGCGGCCGGCGGGCTCGGGTTCGGCCTGCTGTGCCTCGGAGACCGCCTCGCGTCGCTCGAGTTTCGGCCCGGCATCGACCTGGTCATGGAGGCCGCCGGGTTCGACGCCGCGCTGGGCGGCGCCGACCTCGTGCTCACCGGGGAGGGTCGCGTGGACGCCCAGACCGCCTTCGGCAAGACGGCCCTCGGCGTGGCGCGGCGGGCACAGGCGGCGGGGGTGCCCTGCGTGGCGGTGGGCGGCAGCGTGACGCCGGAGGGGGTGGAGGCCCTCGCCGCGGCGGGCGCCCGGGCCGTGGCCGCCTCGGACCCGCCGCTCACGATGGCGGCGGCCATCGCCGCGGGCGCGGCCCCACTCGTCGCCGCCGGGGAGCGTCTCGCCCGAGCCGCGCTGCGGTAGCCTGTCACCCCGCCGTGGAGACCACCTGGTGATCCCTGCCAAGCCGAAGGCCACCGCGAAGAGACCGCCCGCGAAGCGCCCCCGTCGCGCCGCCGACCCCGCGAGGCAGTGGGCCGCGCACCTGCGCCGCTACCGCCCGGGCCTCGTGCCGTACGTGCTGGACGGGCTGGCGGCGCGCTACGGCGAGCAGCACTGGGAGCGCCGGCTCGACCCCGTCAGCGAGCTGATCCTGACGATCCTGACCCAGAACACCGCGGACACCAACGCGGAGAAGGCGTTCGAGGCGCTGCGAGCCGCGTACCCGTCTGACCGCGCCCCGGAGGCGCACACCCCCGGCCTCGGCTGGGGCGGTGCCGGACTCACGACCGCGGCCCCGCCCGACTGGACGCTCGTTGAGCACGCGCCGCTCCCCGAGCTGGTCGACGTCATCCGCCCGGGCGGCCTCGCCCCGCAGAAGGCACCGCGCGTCCAGGCGACGCTGCAGCGGATCCGCGAGGAGCGCGGCGCCTACGACCTCGAGTTCCTCGCGGACCTGCCCGTCCTCGAGGCCCGCGCCTGGCTCACCGCCATCGACGGCATCGGCAAGAAGACCGCGTCGATCGTGCTCGCGTTCTGCTTCGGCATGCCGGTGATGGCCGTGGACCGCCACGTGGAGCGCGTGTCCAAGCGGATCGGGCTCATCCCCGACAAGGCCACCGCGGATCAGGCCCACGACCTGTACCTGGCCCTCGTGCCGCCCGAGCGGATGTACGAGGCGCACGTCCTGCTGATCCACCACGGCCGGGCGATCTGCCACGCGCAGAGCCCGGCCCACGACATCTGCCCCGTCCGCGACCGCTGCCGCATGGTGGACCGCAAGGCCCCCTAACCCAGCCGTCACCCGGGCCGCGCTGGCGTACCCTCTTGCGAGGCGTCCCTCCTCGTACCCGGAGACCCGATGACCGAACTCGCCGCCGTCCTCGCCGACCTCCTCGCCTCGGACTTCGCGGCCTCCCCGGTGCTGGCCTCCCAGGTCGGCCGCACGGACTTCGACGAGCGGCTCGACGACATGTCGGCCGAGGCCCTCGAGGCCCGCGACGACGCGGCGGAGGCGAGCCTCGCCCGCCTCGACGCGATCCCGGGCGCTGACCTGACCGCCGACGGGGCGATCGACCGCGACCTCGCCCGATCGGTGCTGCGCGGCCGGCTGATCATGGCCCCGTTCGCCCAGTGGCGCCGCGACCCGGTGACCTACTCGGGCCCGATCAGCAGCGGCCTGTTCACGCTCTTCCTCCACCGCCTCCGACCGGAGCCGGACCTCGTGGACGCGGCGGTGGCCCGTCTCGAGCAGGCAGGTCGCGTGGTGGACGCCGGCATCGCCAACCTGGACCCGGCGCTCGCGCACCCGCTGATGGTGGAGCGCGGCCTCGGCGCGGCCCGGGGCGTCGCCCGGTATGTCCGCGACCTCGTCTGGCGCGACGTGGCGGACCCCGACCAGCAGGAGCGCCTCCGGGAGGCCAGCGAGCGTGCCGCGCCGCACCTCGACCGCTACGTGGCCCACCTCGAGGCGATGCTCCCCCGGGCCCACGGCAGCTGGGCGCTGGGCGAGGAGCGGTACACGCGGATCCTCCGCGAGCGCGAGGTCCTGGCCGACGACGCCCGGTCCCTCCGCGAGCGGGGCCAGGCGGAGCTCGAACGGCTCGACACCGAGATGTGCGCGCTCTCGCGCGAGGCCACCGGCAGCCCCGACTACGCCCGGGTCCTGCGCGAGGACGACGCCAACCACCCGCCCACCGAGCCCGCGATGCTCGAGGCCTACGCCGAGTGGACCGCGAAGGCGCGCGACTTCCTCGCCGTCACGGGCCTGGTCACGCTGCCCGAGGGCGAGAGCTGCGCCGTCGTGCCGTCGCCCGTGTTCCAGCGCCCAGTGCTCGGCGTCGCCTCGTACATCGCGCCGCCCGCCTTCAGCGACCGGCAGCGCGGCCACTTCTTCGTCCCGTACGCGCCCGACGGCGCGTCCGAGGAGGAGGTGCAGGCCCGCCTGTCGAACAACTCCTACGGCGGCATCCCCACCACGGCGGTCCACGAGGCCTATCCCGGGCACCACTGGCACCTGGTGATGCGCAAGCGGAACCCCTCGGCCATCCGCCGCGTGTACTCCACGCCCTACTTCAGCGAGGGCTGGGCGCTGTACGCGGAGCGCGTCATGCGCGAGCGCGGATTCTTCGAGACCCCGCTCCACGTCCTCCAGCACCTCAACTCCACGCTGTTCCGCGCGGCGCGGATCGTGGTGGACACCTCGCTCCACCTGGGCGAGATGAGCCTCGAGGAGGCGGTCGCGTTCATGATGGAGCGAGCGGCGCTGCCCGAGCCCGTGGCCAAGGCCGAAGTGGGCCGCTACTGCTCGTGGCCGACGCAGGCGTCTTCGTACCTGACCGGCTGCCTGGAGATCGTCGGGCTGCGGGACCGCTACCTGGCTGCGCGCGGCCACGGCGGCATCGCGCCCGCGGACGTCCCGGTGGGCGTCCTGCGCGACTTCCACGACACCATCACCTCGTCAGGCGCGCTGCCGCTGGGCCTCGCGAGCCGAGCCGTCATGGCCTCGCTCGGGGAGACCGCATGAGCTCGGCCGGGGTCGTCCCGCTGCTTCTCGACGTGGACACCGGGATCGACGACGCCCTCGCCATCCTCTATGCCGTCGCCAGCCCGGCGTCGGAGCTGATGGCCGTCACGGCCGTCCACGGCAACGTCGCGCTGCAGGACACCGAGCGCAACACGCGGACCGTGCTCGAGCTGGCGGGCCGGTCCGACGTGATCGTGGCTGCCGGCCGGGGAGTGCCCCTGCTGCGCCCGCTCGAGATCTCGCCCGAGACCCACGGACCGCGCGGTCTCGGCTACGCGGACCCGAAGCCGCCGACGATGCCGCTGTCGCCGCGGTTCGCCCCGGACGTGATCATCGAGACCGCGCGAAGCCTGCCGGGCGAGCTGACGCTGATCACGCTGGGGCCGCTCACCAACCTCGCGATCGCGGTCCTGGCGGAGCCGGAGCTGCCGCGCCTCCTCAAGCGCTGGGTGGCGATGGCGGGCGCCTTCCGCGCGCCGGGCAACACGACGCCCGTGAGCGAGTGGAACGTCCACTGCGACCCGGAGGCGGCGCGCATCGCCCTCGGTGCGTGGCAGGCGGCCGTCGACGCGGACGAGACGACGCCAAGGGCGCTGCTGGTGGGCCTCGACGTCACCGAGCGGGCGCGGCTCCTGCCGAGCCACCTCGAGGCGCTCCTGCGCCGGGGCGGGGACTCGCCGGTCGGCCGACTCATCCGGGATGCCCTGCGCTACTACTTCGAGTTCCATGAGCGCTACGACGGCTTCTACGGAGCGTTCGTCCACGACCCGTTCGTGGTTGCGGCAGCCTGCGACGACTCGCTGATCCGGACCGAGCCCGCGTCCGTGGACGTGGACGCGAGCGGCGGGCCTGGCGACGGCCAGACCATTGCCGACTGGCGGCACACGACCGGGCGGCGCCCGAACGCGGACGTCGCGGTGGACGGCGCGCCGGACGCCTTCCTCGAGCGCCTTGTGGAGCGGGTGGGGGGTCTCGCGGGCGCGCGGCACGGCGACCAGCGGTAGGCCGCCGGAGTCCGGGTTCCCCACGACCCGAAGGCCGTCGGACAGGGCCTCGCCTTTCGGGACGTTCGGCCGGTCCTCGCTCTCGGCGCCCGGTGGACGATGGCACCGATCGGAGGTCACCGATGCGCATCCTGCTCGCCGTTGACGGCTCTGTCTGCAGTGACCGGGCCACCCAACTCGTCGCCAGCCTCGCGCTCCCGCCCGGATCGTCCGTGCGCGTGGTGGCCGTCCTCCAGCCGTTCGCGGATGCCCTGGCCCTGTCGTACGCGGCCGCCGGGGACGCCAGCGTGAACATGGAGTCGGAGGAGGAGCGGGACGCCAGCCGCCTCCGCGAGGCGATCGGTCGGGCCGAGTCGGGGCTCCGGCGTGACGGGCTGACCGTGGACGGCTTCCTGGTGCGCGGGCGACCGGCATCCGCGATCGTGGACGAGGCCGCCGGCCTCAACGCTGACCTGGTGGTGGTCGGCAGCCGCGGCCACGGGACGATCGCCACGATGGTCCTGGGCAGCACCGCGGCCGAGGTCGTGGACCACGCGCCGTGCCCGGTGCTCGTCGCCCGGCACGAGGAGCTCGGATCGGTGGCCTTCGCCGACGACGGGTCGGCGCCCGCGCACGCCGCCGAGGCCGCGCTGACCGGCTGGCCGATGTTCGGCGGCGCCCGCGTGACGGTCATCGCCGTCGCTGAGGTGGGGGTCCCGGTCGCGGCGGGCTTCACGCCGGGCCTGTACGACCAGGTGCTCGAGTCGTACACGCGCTCCGCCGACGAGGCGCGCGACCAGGTGGCGATGGAAGCCCGGGCCGCCGCCGAGCGGATCGCGGCCGCCGGTCTCGAAGCAGACGCCGTGGCCCTGGAGGGAGACGCCGCCACCGAGATCGTCCGCTACGCCGAGGCCCACGGGGTGGGCACGCTCGTCCTGGGGACGCGCGGCCGAACCGGGCTGGCGCGGCTGCTCCTCGGCAGCGTGGCGCGCAACGTGCTCCTCCACGCCCACAGCTCGGTGCTGGTCGTCCGCGGGAGCGGCGAGCGGCCGAACGCGTAGCGCCTGCCCGTCGCTCGCGCGGGCCGGCCACGGGTTCGCTCCGGCGTCATGGCGCCGTCGCCCGGGACGTGCCTAGAATCAGGCGCCGTCGCCCGCCCGCGCGACGGAGACGAGGGAGCATGCGCGCCACGTTCGCCAAGTCGCCGCCTGAGGATCGAGCCCGGCCCGCGCGGTGGCGCGCCGCCCGGAAGGGCGCCGCGTGACCCAGCCGCGCCCGGACGGCCCGCGGCCCGACGCGTTCGACACCGCCGAGGTTCGGCACCTGCGGGCGCTCAACCAGGAGCTGGAGGCGCGCCTCCAGATCGTGACCCGCGAGCACGCCGCGCTCGAGGCGCGGTTCGAGTCGCTGGCCGACGGGGTGGGGGTCGCGGTCCTGATCGAGGACTGGCAGCGCCGGATCGTCCGCGTCAACCACGCGCTGCTCCGGCTGTTCGAGCTGCCCTCCCTCTCGCCCGCCGACTTCGTGGGCGTGCCGTCCGAGCAGGTGGCCACCTGGGCGAAGCCCCAGTTCGCGGACCCGGAGGGGTTCGCTGCCGCCACCGCCGGCATCGCGGAGGGCGGCATGCCGTCCCGCGGCGAACGGCTGGTGATGGCGGACGGCCGGGTGGTGGAGCGAGAGTACTGGCCAGTTGGCGGCAGTCTGGACGCGGGCGGCGGGTGGCGGGAGCGACCCGCGCCGATGGGCGCCGTCTGGACCTTCCGCCCGCTGAGCGCGGCCGAGGGCGCCGTGGACCTGAGCCTCGCCCTGGACCGCGCTCGCGAGCTGGCCGACATGGCGGAGCACGCCAACGCCGCCAAGAGCGCCTTCCTGGCCGCGATGAGCCACGAGATCCGCACCCCGATGAACGGCGTCATGGGGATGAACGCGCTGCTGCTGGCGACAGAGCTGTCGCCGGAGCAGCGCGAGCTTGCCGAGGGCGTCCAGACGTCCGCCGAATCGCTGCTGCAGATCATCGACCAGATCCTTGACCTCTCGAAGATCGAGGCGGGTCGGCTCGAGCTGGAGGAGGCGGACTTCGACCTGCCGGCCGTGATCGAGTCCGCGGTGACCGTCGTCCGGCCCGCGGCACGCCGGAAGCACCTCGCCCTCCGCGCCCGCCTGGACCGGAGCCTCCCGGCGCGGGTCCGCGGCGATCCCCACCGGCTCCGTCAGGTCCTCATGAACCTGCTGGGCAACGCGGTCAAGTTCACCGAGCGGGGAAGCGTGATGCTCCGGGCGGCGAGCGCTCCGCCAGAGCCCGGCAGCGGGGTCCCGGTGCAGTTCGAGGTGGTGGACACGGGCATCGGGATCGCCCCCGAGCAGATGGCCCGGCTGTTCCAGCCCTTCACCCAGGCCGAGTCGTCCACAACCCGTCGATTCGGCGGCACGGGACTGGGCCTCGCCATCAGCCGCCAGCTGATCGAGCTGATGGGCGGCAGCATCTCCGCGGTGAGCGCGCCCGGGGAGGGCAGCCGGTTCACGTTCACCGTCCGCCTCGCGCCGGCGGGCGAGGCAGTCTCCCGCGGGGCGGACGGCGCGGACGCCCTCGACGGGCGGACCGGCCGCATGCTTGCAGGCCGCCGGATCCTCCTGGTGGACGACCACGAGATGAACCGGGGCGTGGCCGAGGCCGCGCTGCGCCGGTTCGGCGCCCAGGTGGACACGGCGTGGGACGGTCTCCAGGCTGTGGCGCAGTTCACGCCGGGCCGCTATGACGCGGTGGTGCTCGACGTGCGGATGCCAGGCATGGACGGCTACGACGCCGCCCGCGAGATGCGCCGCGTCGAGCACGACCTCATGGCGCCCCGAACGCCGATCCTGGCCCTCACCGCCGCCGCCATGGCCGAGGACCGCGAGCGGGCGATCGCCGCCGGCATGGACGGGCACATCGGCAAGCCGTTCCGGATGGTCGAGCTCGGCCAGGTCCTCGCCGAGCTCATCGCGAACGCCGAGGCGGCCGCCCGCGAGGCGGCCCTGCCGACCGGGAGCACGGCGGCGCCGAGCGCCACGAGCCGGCCGCGGGTGCTGATCGTGGACGACAACGCCACGAGCCGGCGGATCGCGGAGATCAGCCTCGCCCGCCACTCGGTGGACAGCGCGACCGTGGCTGATGGCCCGGCCGCCCTCGACCGGCTGGCGGCAGAGCCGTTCGACCTCGTCCTGCTCGACGGCATGATGCCGGGCCTGGACGGACCGGCGACCGCGCGGGAGATCCGCCGCCGCGAGCACGCCGCCAGCCTGAGCCCGATCCCCGTCGTCGCCATGACCGCGAGCGTCCTGCCGGAGGACCGCGCCCGCATGCTCGAGTCGGGGATGGACGACCATCTCGCCAAGCCCATCCGACCGGACGACCTGACCAGGGTGCTGGCCTCGTGGCTGCCGGCGGGCACCGCCCCCCGCACGACCGCGATCCCGCCGCTGGAGACGGGAGACGCGCCAGACGCGGCCGCCGAGGCGGCGGGCGGGGGCGAGTCGGTGGTGGACCCCGCGGTGTTCGCACGCCTCTCCGACCTGGGCGACACCACGTTCGTGGACCGGATCGTGCGGCTGTTCCTGGCCGACGCCGCCGAGCGCGTGGACCAAGTGGAGGAGGCCCTCGAGGCGGGGGACGTCCTGCGCCTGCGGATCGCGCTGCACGCGCTCGAGGGCATCTGCGGGAACGTTGGGGCCATCGCGCTCGACCGGCGGGCGCGCGAGCTGCACGAGACCATCCGGCGGCGGGAGGACCGCGGCGAGGAACCGCTGGCGCGGCCGCTGGGAGCGTCGGGCCTCGAGACGCTGCTGGACGCGACGCGAGAATGGTTCCGGGGTGCGATCGCGCGCGCAGCGAGTCGCTAGGTCGGCTCCGACCGGGGCCTGACCGCGGGCGATCGCCCGGGAGACGGCGCTCAGGCCCCGGTGCTCAGGCCCCGGCGAGCGACTCGGCTTGCGGCCGGGAGCGCGGGGCGAGCCGGTCGTAGCCGGACCGGTCCCCCCAGCCCACGGCGCTGGGAACGGGCTCCGGCGGGTTGAGCAGCTCCTCGGGGTCGAGCCGGGAGAACGCGTCCACCACGTCCGGGTCGAACTGCGTGCCGCGGTTCCTGGCGATCTCGTCCACCGCGAGGTCGATGGGCCAGGCGGACTTGTAGGGCCGCTCGTGGGTGAGGGCATCGAACACGTCCGCCACGCTGACGATCCGCGCGCCGATCGGGATGTCGTGCGCCACCAGCCCGAAGTAGCCCCGGCCGTCCCAACGCTCGTGGTGGGTCCGCGCGATGTTCTCCGCCAGCTGGAGCAGGCTGGAGCGGCTGCCCGCCAGGATGCGCGCCCCGATCTCCGTGTGCGTCTTCATCTCCTCGAACTCCTCGGGCGTGAGGCGCCGCGGGGCGAGGAGGATGGCGTCGGGAATGCCGATCTTGCCCAGGTCGTGCAGCGGCGCCGCGAGACGCAGGAGGCGGACGTCTGACTCCTCCATCGTCATCTGCCGCGCGATGAGCGCCGTCACCCGCCCCACGCGCAGCACGTGCCGACCGGTCTGGTCGTCGCGATACTCGGCCGTCCGGGCAAGCCGCTCGAGGGTCTCGAGCTGTGCCTCCTCAACGTCGGCGGTCCGCTCGATGACGCGCTGCTCGAGCGTCGCGTTCTGGTACTCGAGGTCCAGGTACAGGCGCCGTGTCTCGAGCAGGTTCTTGGTGCGCTGGACCACCTCGATGTTGTCGATGGGCTTGGTCAGGAAGTCCCGTGCCCCGGCGTCGAGCGCGCGGCGACGCGATTCCTCGGTGACGTCCGCCGTCAGGACCAGGATCGGCAGGTAGCCGGCGGCCTCCACCTGCGGGCGGACCGCCTCCATGACGCCGAAGCCGTCCAGACCGGGCATGTGGAGGTCCACGACGAGGAGGTCGGGCGTCCGCAGCGCCACGAGCGGGGCCACCGCGTACGGGTCCTGCGTGAAGATGATGTCGTGCAGGCCGGCTTTCTCGAGCACCTGATACATCAGGCGCAGGTTCAGCTCCTGGTCGTCAACGAGCAGCACCCGCATGTCTCGGAGGCGGGGCGGGAGCAGAGGCAGCGTTCGCTCCGGCATGCCGGGGATGATCCCCCGCGCGCGCTGAAATCGCAACCACCCAAGGAGGGGGCCCGACCGGCGTCGGCATCGGTCGATCGCGGGACGGCCGTCCCGGGCCGCGCGGGGGCGCCGTGGCAGGACCGGGCGGTCGGTTGACGGGCGCTACTCGGCGGCCCGCCCGCGGATCGTGATCACGAGCAGCAGGAGTCCCGTCTCCGCCACGTCCACCCCCGCGATCAGCAGCGCGGCGACGAGGGGCACGGGGCTGCCGAGCAGCCAGCCGCCCGCCGCGGCGAGGGCCGCCACTGCAAGGAAGACGAAGCGCACGCCGCGGATCAGGCTGGCGAGGTCACGGGCGTCCGCCGCGCCCGGGGGAGCGGCCCGGCCCGCCTCGATCCGCGCGATCGCCTCGGCGAGCAGGCGCAGCGCGGCGAGGGCCATCACCGCCACGAGCGCGGATCGGACCAGCGCCGGCAGGGTGGCGATGGCCTGGGCGGCCTGGCCGTTCCAGCCGGCGACCGTGCCGCCGGCGACGGCGAGCAGCCCGGCAGCCACCCATGCGCCGCGAAGGTCCAGGCGGCGGCTCACTGGGGGCCGCCCCGCGGGCTGCAGGGGATCGCGAGCGGCAGCTCGGCAGCCCGCCCGCGCTCGATCAGCCAGGCCCGCAGGACCGGCGCCCGCGACGCGTCGGCCAGCGAGACCAGCACGTGCACCGCGCTCGGCCATGCCGCCTCGGCGATGTCGGCGGACGACGGGACCGCGGGGGTGCGGGGGTGCGAGTGGACCACGCCCCACAGCTCCCCGCCGGCCCGGTCCAGGTCCGCGAGGACCGCGAGCAGGTCATCGGGGTGGACGAGGTAGCGCGACGGGGACGCGGCGGCGTTCCGGCAGGCGACGTAGCGATGCGCGGTGCCGCCGTCGGCGGCGGGCGCGGACCCGACAATCACCCCGCAGGCCTCGTTGGGGCGCTCGGCGAGCGCGTGGCGGGCAATGGCCCCGGCGATCGCCGACGGCAGGCAGACGGCGGGCACGGGCGGCGCTCCCTGCTGGGCGATGGGTCAGCCGGCGTCCTTGGCGAGCGGCTTGGCCCCGATGTCCGCGAGCAGGTGCTGCAGCGAGTCGAAGCTGAGCATCGCGCACTTGAGGCGGGCCGGGCTGATCTCGATGCCGAGCAGCTCCAGCAGGTCCGTGGCGGCGAAGGCCACCACCTCCTCCAAGGGCTTGCCCCTGATCTCGTCGGTCAGCAGCGACGCCGATGCCTGGCTGATGGCGCAGCCCCGGCCCGTGAAACCGACGGCGGTGACGACGCCGTCCTCCACCTGGAGCTGCATGGTGATCCGGTCGCCGCAGAGGGGGTTGGACCCCTCGTACGAGGCCGTGGGCTGCTCCAGCACCCCGAAGTTGTGGGGCCGCCGGTAGTGCTCGAGGATGTAGTCGCGGTACAGGTCGTCCATGGGCCCTCGGAGTGTAGCGCCGACCGTCCGCGCACGGTCCGCTGGTGTCCGCCGACGGCTTGCTGGCCGCTTCCCCGACCGTCTCGCGTGTCCGGTGGCCCGCCTGAAGGGGCACCCGGCGGCTGGCGAGAATCCTGCCCAACCCGCGGTCGTCCGCAGCGCGCCGGTCTGCGGACTGCGAGTCGGCGCGCCTGTTTGCCGATCGTTAACCGATTTCGCAACGCACGTCTCGAACGGGCATCGTAGTATCCGAACCGCAACGTGGAGTCAGCGCACGGCCTGCGGGCCGCGGCCGCCCCACGGGCCGCTGGACGACGCAGGTGCGCCGCCCGCGTGGCACCGGCACCGGAACCAGCACCGCATGGGTGCACGGCCCCGGGTGCCAGCCGACACGGGCCGACGGGCTCGGCCCACGGAGGAGAAACGCGCATGGAACTTAAGACCCGGGTGTTCACCACCCTGGCCGCCGCAGCCGTGGTCGTGTCCGCGTGCAGCGGCAGCAGCGCGACGCCAGCGCCGACAACGGCGGCCTCGGCCGCCCCCAGCGCGGCAGCGAGCGCGGCAGCCTCGGCCGCCCCCAGCGCGGCAGCGAGCGCGGCAGCAGTTGACTGGAAGACCGCCACGTCCGCCGGGGCCGGCGGTGTGGATGCCGTCTGCGCGGCCGGCAAGGCTGAGGGTCAGGTCAACCTGATCGCGACGCCGCCGGACTGGGCGAACTACGGCCAGATGATCACCGACTTCACCGCGAAGTACGGGATCAAGGTCCAGTCCGAC
>JAKAHL010000005.1 GCA_021815005.1 Chloroflexota bacterium | reverse complement strand
GTGGCCGCAGTCGCGCTGCTCTCGGCGGTGCTCGCCTCCTCCGGCACGGCGCTCGCCCTGAACGCCTCGGGCGCGCTCACCCCGCCTGTCGCGGCCGTGGCCGCGGCGCAACCCGCCGCGCCCGCCGCTGGCGGCTCGTCCGGCGCCACCGACGACTCGGCGGCCATCATCAGCGCCGCCGCGAGGCTCAGCCCGGCGGTGGTCAAGATCACCACCTCGTCCGCCCCCGCCGATCCGTTCGGCTCGGGCCAGACGGACGGTGTCGGCTCGGGGATCATCTACGACGCCAACGGCTGGATCGTGACCAACCACCACGTGGTGACCGGCACCGACACGCTCACCGTCGAGCTCAAGGACGGCCGCACGTTCCAGGGCAAGGTGTACGGGATCGACACCCTGACCGACCTCGCGATCGTCAAGGTGGACGCGACCGGGCTGCCGGTCGCCAGCCTCGGCAGCTCGGACAGCCTCAAGGTTGGCCAGCTCGTCATCGCGGTCGGCAGCCCGCTCGGGACCTACTCGTTCTCGGTGACCAGCGGCATCGTGTCCGGCAAGGGCCGCTCGATCACCCTGAGCACCGGCGCGACGATCGACAACCTCATCCAGACCGACGCCGCGATCAACCCGGGCAACTCCGGCGGGCCGCTGGCGGACGCGAGCGGCAATGTGGTCGGCATCAACACGGCCATGGCCGACGGCTCCAACGGGATCGGCTTCGCCATCCCGATCGACATCGCCAAGCCGATCATGGCCCAGGCGGTGAAGGGCGAGGCGCTCGAGCGCCCGTACATCGGGATCCGCTACGAGATGATCAACCCGCAGGTGCAGACGGCCCAGAAGCTGACCGCGGACAACGGCGCGCTGATCATCAACGACAGCGCGACGGGCGGCAGCGCGGTCGCGGCCGGCAGCCCCGCCGAGGCGGCCGGGCTCAAGGACGGGGACATCATCACCGCTATCAACGGCATGACGGTGGACCAGGAGCACCCGCTCAATCTCCTCCTCGTCCAGTTCGCGCCCAAGGACACGATCCGGCTGACCGTGCTCCGGGGCGGCCAGACCCTGACGCTCTCGGTCACCCTCGGCGTCCGGCCCGACAACCTCCAGTGACGGCGGGCCCGTCCTACGCGGAGCGGCGGCGGCGGCGGATCTCGATGCCGGCCGACCGGAACGGGCCGCCCAGCCGCACGTTCGGCTTGCGAATGCGGACGGTCACCGAATCCACCATCGGGAACCCGGCGAGGAGCTCCTCCGTGATCGCCTCCGCCAGCGCCTCGATCAGGTTGAACCGCGTCGACTCGACCACCTGGCGGCAGACGTCGAACGCGCGCCCGTAGTCGGCGGTCAGCGTCAGGTCGTCCGCCAGCCCGGCGGGCTGTAGGTTCAGCGCCAGCTCCACGTCCACCTCGAACGGCTGGGGCGTGACCTGCTCCTCGGGGTAGACGCCGTGGGTTCCCTCGAAGACCATGCCCTCGAGCAGGATCCGGTCGCTCACCGCGGACCCGCGTTCCAGCCGTCGGGACGCCAGCCCCGCACCACCGCGTCCGCCATGCGCGCGGCTCGGGCGTTCTCCCGCACGTCGTGGACCCGCACGATGTCCGCCGCGCCCGCTGCGATGCCGAGCACGGTAGTGGCGACGGTGGCCTCCACGCGCTGGTCGGCCGGCAGGTCGAGCACCTTTCCCAGCGTGGACTTGCGCGACGTGCCCAGCAGCACGGGCCGGCCGAGGACCCGCAGCTCCGACAGCGCGGCCAGCAGCGCGAGGTTGTGGTCGGGCGTCTTGCCGAAGCCGATGCCGGGGTCCACGATCAGTCGGTCCCACGCCACCCCCGCGCCCATCGCCCGCTCCAGCGCGCGCCACAGGTCCGCGATCACCTCCGGCAGCAGGTTCCGGTAGCGGGGCTCGCCGCGGTTGTGCATCAGCACGATCGGGGCGCCGTGCTGCGCGGCCACCCGGGCCATGCCCAGGTCGTCGGCCACGCCCCAGACGTCGTTGAGCAGGTGCGCCCCGGCGTCGAGCGCCGCGGCCGCCACGCTCGGGCTGGTGGTGTCCACCGAGATCGGCACGCCTGGCAGTGCGGCGGCGACCGCGCGGACCACCGGGGCCACCCGTGCCGTCTCCTCCTCCACTGAAAGGGGCGCGTGGCCGGGCCGTGAGGAGGCGCCGCCGACGTCGAGGATGTCGGCACCGTCGGCGACCATCCGCCGGGCCTGGGCCACGGCCGCCGCCACGGGGTCGCCCGTCTGGAGCAGCCCGTCGCCGGAGAACGAGTCGGGGGTGACGTTGACGATCCCCATGATGTACGTGCGCTCGCCCCAGGCGAGGGTCCTCGCGCCGAGCGCCAGCGGGGCGGGCCGTCCCGGCAGGCCGGGTCCCGCGCCGGGCGGCAGCGCGAAGGACGAGGTCGCGGCTCCGCCGCCCAGGTCGGGGCGCGCGGCCAGGACGCTCTGCTCGGGAGGAAGGTCGCGATCGGCGTCCCCGGTCGGTCGGCTGCGGCTCATCGGATCACGGCGTCCCGCAGCAGCGGGTCGTCCACCAGCCGGGCGCGCGCCGCGCCGACGAGGTAGAGCGAGCCCGCGACGACGACCGGGCCGCCGGGCTGGGCGAGGGCCGCGTCCAGCGCCGCAGCGGGGGACGGCGCGGTCCGGGCGACGAGGCCGGGCACACCGGCGCGCGACCAGATGGCGGCGAGCTGGTCGGCGGCGAGCGCGCGCGGCAGGTCCGGCGCGGTGCAGATCACCGTGGCGCCGCCAAGCGCCGAGGACCGCGCCGCGGCCGCGACCGTGCCCTCGACGTCCTTGTCGGCCATCGCGGCCCACACGAGCACGAGCGGCGCCGGCGGCGTCTCGGTGCCGCCCGCCATCAGCGGCCGCAGGTCGTCGAGCGCCCGGGCGAGCGCGGCCGCCCCGGCCGGGTTGTGGGCGCCGTCGAGCAGGACCTCGCGCCGGCCACCGGGCGCGGCCGTCTCGACGATCTCCAGGCGCCCCGGCCAGCGAGCGTCCCGGAACCCGCGCCTGCGCGCGCCGTCGGGCACCTGCGCGATCCCCGCGGCCTCCAGCGCGTCGAGCAGCGCGTTGGCCAACGCCGCGTTGTTCGCCTGGTGGCGGCCGCGCAGGCCAACCTCGGTCGGCCCGAGGCTCGGGAGGTCCACGGTCAGCACGTCTCGGGTCCAGCCCAGCACCGGGGCGGGCGGCGCGACCACCAGCGGCACGCCCATCCGGGCGCAGCGCCGGCGCAGGATCGCGAGGGCCTCGCCGTCGGCCCCGGTGACCGCGCGGTCGCCGCGCTTGACGATGGCGGCCTTCTCGCGGGCGATGTGGCCGATGGTCGGGCCGAGCCGGTCGGTGTGGTCGAGGTCCACGTTGGTCAGGGCAGCCACGCCGCCGTCCCAGACGTTGGTGGCATCGAGCCGCCCGCCGAGGCCGACCTCGACCAGGGCCAGGTCCAGCCCAGCCGCGGCGAAGTGGCGGAACATCACGGCGGTGAGCAGCTCGAACTCGGTCAGCGGGCCGAGGCGCCGGGCCACGCGGTCCGCCACGGGCAGCACGGCCGCCACGGCCCGCGCGAAGTCGTCCGCGCCGATCGGCCGTCCGTCCACGACGATCCGCTCCCGGTACGTGACCAGGTGCGGCTTGGGCGTCTCCCCGATCCGATACCCGGCGGCCCGCAGCGCCGACCCGGCCAGCGCGATCACGCTGCCCTTGCCGTTGGTGCCGGCGACCAGTGCGCCGCGCACGCCCGCCTGCGGATCGCCCAGCTCACGGAGGAGCGCGCGGACGCGGCCGAGCCCGAGCCGGATTCCGAACCGGCCTCGCGCCTCGAGCGCGGCGAGGGCATCCGAGTAGCTCAGTCCGCCGGTGCTCACGCGCGCGTCAGCTCGTCCTCGTAGAAGACGCACTGGTTGAAGCGCGGGGTCAGGCACACGTCGTTGACGTACCCCTCGTCGAGGTGGACGCCGCCGCGGAGCTGGCACCGGGAGATGTTGGTCGGCTGGCGGAGCAGGCCCTTGAGCAGGTGGGGCGCCTGGATGGGGATCGCCCCACGCGGGCTCGTCATGTAGTAGTGCGAGCAGACATTGCGCCGCAGGCTGGGCAACCCGAAGCCGTTGCGGCCCGGGGACTGGGCAGCCGGGCGCGACGCGAGCGGCGGCAGCGCTGCAGCGGCCGTGGTCAGCCGGAGGGGCGCCGCGGGGAGCGGGCGGGGATTGAGGGGCACCCGCGTGGCGGTCCGGGCGGGCAGGGACGACAGAGGCCGACGGTCAGGGCCGGGCACGGCGGCCGCCGGGGCGGCCGCGACGGCCGGTTGGGCGATCGAGTCGGGCGCCGACGCCGGGCGTGCCGCCACGCGCGCGATCGGCCCGTGGCTCCACGCGCCCCAGGCGCCCGGCGACGGGCGCGTCGGACGACGGTCTCGTGACTCCAACCCAGTTCCTCTTCCCTGCACGGGCGCTAGCCTCCCCGGCGTCCGCGCTGGGCGCAGCGTACCACCGGCGATCGCGGTCGAGTCGCGAGCGGCGGGGCAGCGGGCCGCCGGCCCGCTTCGTGCGACAATCGGCCGCGATGGATGCCCGCCGCGGGGGCCGGCCGCCGCAGGTTCGCCCCCGACCCTCGCCCCACGGCCCGACGCGCGGCCGGATCCGCCCCGCGCAACCGTCCACCGCGCGCCTGTTGCGCCATCGAGCCGTGGGGCGCCGGCAGCGGCTGCCGCTCGCGGCGAGCGTGGCCCTCGGCGGCGGGATCCTGGTGCTGGGCTGGATCTGCGTGATGATCGCGCTGGGCGTGGTCGGTCCCGCCGCGTCCTCCATGGCCAAGGGCCTCGGCGACCTGGCCGGCTCGCTCGCCAATTTCGCCGGCTCCCCCACGCCAAGTGTCGCCGGGACGGTCAGCGGCGCGCCCGTGATCGAGCCGCCGGGCTCGCCGATCACGAATGTCGCGAGCGTTGACCTCACGGTGCAGGTGCCGGCTGCCGTCGTGGGCCAGACCGGGTTCACGTGCCGGCTCTACGTGGCGCTGCCGAAGGCCGCGCCGGCCATCGTGACCGAGGCGCCCGTCGGCGGGACCGCCACGCTCGTGTTCTCCTCGGTGGCCCTGGCCAAGGGCGCCAACACGTTCACCGCCACCATCGCGGGCCCCAGCGGGGAGAGCGCGCCGTCGGCGGGCGTGGTCGTCACGCTCGACGTGTCCAAACCCCCCATCTCGATCACGACGCCCAAGAACGGGGCCAGCGTGACGGGGACCTCGGTCGCGGTGAAGGGCAAGACGCAGGCTGGGTCCAGCGTCCGCGTCCAGGACGACGCCAACGGCGCCACGGCGAACACCACCGCCGACGACACGGGCCTGTTCTCCACGAGCATCGCCGTCGCCGCAGGGCCGAACAACCTGACGGTGACCGTGACCGACCCCGCGGGCAACAGCAACACGGCCACGATCAGCGTGGCCCTGGGCACCGGCACCCTGCGCGTGAAGCTGGTGGGGACCGTCTACCAGTTCGACAGCAAGAGGCTCCCGACGTCGGTGACGTTCACGGCCACCGTGGTGGGGGCGGACGGCAGCCGCGTGGCCGGCGCCTCCGCGCTGTTCACCGTGAGCGTCCCGGGGCTCCAGCCGGTGGTCTCGGCGCCCATCATCACCGACCAGCGGGGCGTCGCCTCGTTCACGACCTCCATCCCCAAGGGCGCGATGGCGGGCTCGGGCCTGACGACGGTCCTGATCACGCTCCCGACCGGCAGCCAGACCGCCACCGACCGCGCGGTGCTGACCGTCCGCTGACGGCCGAGGTCCAGACGGCCACGGCGCGGAACGGGTCGACAGCCGCCCCCGGCGCATCTACGATGCGACCATGCCGCTGTGGCGCTGCCCGCACTGCAACACCCCCCAACCGGAGTCCGCCCGGTGCTGGCTCTGCGGTCGATCCACTACCTCGTGCGCCGCCTGCCGCCACTACCGCCGCGGCGTCGCGGGCGGGCTGGGCCTGTGCGGGCAACGCCCGCGGAAGGTCGCCCTGCGCGGGACCGAGGTCCTCCCGTGCTGGGAGGGGCCGGCGAGCCACGAGACGGCATCCCCGACACCCGACAGCGTCGGCGCTTCGGTGCGAGGCCGCGACGGCGGGTCGCTGCGCGGCCGCGACGAGCGGCCGACCAGGACATTCGTCCCCGTCGATGACCTCCGCGTCGCCTCGGCCGGGACGGCCGCGGCCCCGCCCGGAGCCTCCGCGGGCGCCGGCCCATCGAGTTCGGGGCCGGGCACCGCGCGCTGGTCGCTCTGGGGCGACCCGGACTCCTGAGCGGCGTGGCCCGCCCCGCCGGGCCCGTGGCTCGCCCGGGGCGCCGCCCCTACGGGGTGCAGGCGAAGGTCGCCGGATCGCGCAGCGTGAGGTTGACCGACGTCCCCTGGGCGGCCTTGGTGCCGGGCGCGGGCTCCTGCGCGCTGACGATCCAGCTGGCGGGGACCGGCGTCACGCCGGCCGGGTCCGTGGTGACGGCGCCCACCGCGAACCCGTCCGCGGCGATGGCGGAGGCCGCCTCGCTGAGCGTCCGGCACTGGTAGTTGCCGACGTTCACGGCCGCCGGCACCGGCGTCGCGGTCGGCACGGGCGGAGGCGTTTGCGTCGGGGAGAGTGTGGGCGTCGGGCTGGGCGACGGCTGCGGACCCATGGAGACTGTGTAGCTCACGGTGGAGCCGGGGGCCGCGCTGGAGCCGGGCGCCGGGTCCTGGGTGACGATCTGGCCGGCCGGGACGGTGGGGTCGAATGCCTCGGTGCTGGTGCCCAGCTTGAGGCCGACCGCGGCCAGGGCGTTGGCGGCGTCGCCGATCGTCAGCGACGTCAGGTCCGGCACGGACACGGACGACGGGCTGACCGCGACCGTGAGCTTGATCACCGTGCCCGTCGGCACCGAGGCGCCGGGCTGTGGATCCTGGGCGAGCACCGTGTCGGCCGGGACCGTGGTCGTGGCCTGCGTCGCCGCTCGCTGCGTGGAGAGGCCCATCCCCGCCGCCTGCGTGGCCGCGTCGCTGTACAGCGAGTTCACCAGGTTCGGCACGGTCACCGAGGCGCCCGACCCGCCGGAGCTGGCGCTGGCGCTGGGCGACTGCGTGGCCGTGGCGGCGGATCCGCCGCCGGAGATCATCCGGAACAGCAGGAACGCCACCACCACGAGAATCCCGATCCCGAGCACGCCGGCAATCCACGCCCACGGCCCGCTGCTCGAGTCCTCGGGCTCGTCGTAGGGGCCGCCGGAGCCGGTTCCGGGCGGGGGCGGCAGCGTCGTGCGGGTGGTGACGGTGGCCGGGCCCGTGGTGCCGGCATAGGCGTCGGGCGGGTAGTTGACCCGCGGCGCCGCGGGCCGCGGGGCGACCCCGCCTCTCGCGAGGCCCGCCACCGTCGCGCCCGCGGCGCCAGCGGCGCCAGCGGTCCCGTCGGTAAGAAACCCGTCCAGGGCGCCGCTCATCGCCGCTGCCGACGCAAACCGGTCGGCGGGGTCCAGCGCCATCGCGCGGGCGACGATCGCGTCCAGCGCGGCCGGCACCGACGCCCGCAGCGACGACGGCGGCGGCGGCGTGGCGGACAGGCGGGCGAGCGCAACGGCGGCGGCGCCGTCGCCCGAGAACGGGCGCTGGCCGGTGAGCATCTCGAACAGGACGATGCCCAGCGCGTACACATCGGACGCGGCGGTGGCCGGCTCGCCCCGGGCCTGCTCCGGCGCGAAGTAGTGCACCGAGCCCATCGTGATGCCCGGCAGCGTGATCTGCGCGTCGTCGAGCGCGCGGGCGATGCCGAAGTCCACCACCTTCACGCGCCCGTCGCGGCTGATCAGGATGTTCGACGGCTTCACGTCCCGGTGGACGATCCCCCGGCTGTGCGCGGCGTGGAGCGCCTTGGCGACGTCGGCCGCCACGCGGGCGGCCTGGCGGGGGGCCAGCGGGCCGTTCTCGCGCAGGATCGACGCGATGTCCTGCCCCTCGACCAGCTCCATCACGATGAACTGGTCGCCGGAGGGGTCCCGGCCGAAATCGAACACCGCGACGATGTTCGGATGGCTCAGCGACGCCGCCGCGCGGGCCTCGTCGCCGAAGCGGGCGACGAAGTCCGGGTCCTGCCCGAACTCGGCCCGGAGGACCTTGACGGCCACGTCGCGCTCCAGCTGAGCGTCGCGGGCGCGGTAGATCGTCGCCATGCCGCCCTGCCCCAGGAGCTCCAGAAGGCGATAGCGGCCGCCGAGGATGCTGCCGATCTCGGTCACGTGTTGCGGTCTCCTGCTGGCGCGGGCCCGGGCTGGCCGGTCAGATGTCGAGCGATCGGAGGAACGTCCGGAACTCGCCGCCGAAGTCAGGCCGCGCGAGCGCCAGCTCCACAGACGCCTGGAGCCAGCCCATCGTGGTGCCGGCGTCGAAGCGCCGCCCCTCGAAGGCATAGCCGAAGACGCTCTGCTCGTCCATGAGCGCGTGGATCGCGTCGGTCAGCTGGATCTCGCCGCCGGCGCCGCGCTGCGTCTGCTCCAGCTTGTCGAAGATCTTGGGGGTCAGCACGTACCGGCCGATCACCGCGAGATTTGAGGGCGCGGTGCCGGGAGCGGGCTTCTCCACGAGCTGGCTCACCTGGTAGGTGCGGTCTCCGTCCGCGCTGCCGCCGACGGGCTCGCCGCCGATGACGCCGTAGCGGCTGGTCTCCTCGTCCGAGACCTCCGTCACCGCGACCACAGAGCCGTGGAACTGGTGGTAGGCGTGGATCAGCTGCCCGATGCACGGGCGGTCCGCGATGACGACGTCGTCGGGCAGGATCACCGCGAACGGCTCGTGCCCGATGAGGTCCTTCGCCATGAGCACCGCGTGGCCCAGGCCCAGCTGCTCCTTCTGGCGGATGTAGGCAACCTGGGCGAGGTCCGTGATGTGCCGGACCTGGCGCAGGTGCTCGATGTCGCCCTTCTCCTCGAGCATGTGCTCGAGCTCGAAGTTGAGGTCGAAGTGGTCCTCGATCGCGCGCTTCTGGCTGGAGGTGACGATGATCACCTGCTCGATGCCGGCGGCGACCGCCTCCTCGACGGCGTACTGGATCACGGGTTTGTCAACCAGCGGCAGCATCTCTTTGGGCTGCGCCTTGGTCGCTGGGAGGAAGCGGGTTCCCCAGCCTGCGGCCGGGAACACGGCTTTGCGGACGCGCATCGAACCTCTCGGTGGGCGGGCGTGGCGTGGCGGCCAGTATACCCGCCGCCCCGTGCGTCCCGACTCAGTCGTCCCGGGCGATCTCGGCGGCGAACCGGGCGACGATCCCGGCGAAGGCCCGCGGCCGGTCGAGCGGCGCGAGGTGCGTCGCCCGCGGGATCACCAGGTGCCGTCCGCTCCGGCACGCGGCGGCCCACGCGGCGCCGCCCGGCCCGAACACCGGGTCCAGGGCGCCGTTCACGAGCAGCACGGGCGTCCAGAGCCACGCCAGCCGGTCGAGGTAGCGGCCGCCGACAATGGCCCGCAGCGCGGTCGCACCGCCCGCCGGCCAGAGACCGCCCTCGATGACCGGCCGCGCGATCCGTTCGCGGTAGCGGAACCGGAACAGCCAGCCGTCAGCTCGGGCGAGCAGCGGGAGCGGGACACCGTCCAGCAGCCGGGCCGCGGCCCGGAACAGCAGCGCCACCAGCCCGTCCGGCTCGGCGGAGCACCCGGCCAGCACCAGCCCCGCGACGCGCTCCGGATGGCGCGCCGCCGCGTCGATCGCGACATAGCCGCCCAGCGACAGGCCGACCACGACCGCCCGTCCGTCGGCGGCCTCGGCCGTGATGGCGTCCGCCACGACGTCCGCCGCGCCATCACGGGTGAAGGGCGTGTCTGCCAGCCGCCCGTGGCCGGGCAGGTCCACGGCCACGCACCGATACCGGGCGGAGAGGAGGCGCATCGGCGCGTCCCACTGGCGCCGGGTCAGGCGGGTGCCGTGGACGAAGACGATCGCCGGCGCACCAGGCGGCCCCGCCGCGGTCCAGGCCTCGCGGCCCGCCATGCCGGTCAGACCGCCCTGTGCTCGATCGCCCAAAGGGCCGCCTGGGTCCGGCTGGCGAGGTCGAGCTTGCCCAGGATGTTCGACACGTGGGTGCGGGCCGTGCGCTCGGTGATGTCGAGCAGCGTGGCGATCTCCTTGTTGGAATGGCCGCGGGCCACCAGCCGCAGGACCTCACGCTCCCGCTCGGTGAGGGGCTCGGCCAGCGCGCCGGGACCCCGGACGCGCCCGGCCAGCAGCCGGACCACCTGCGGGTCCAGGTGGATCTCGCCCGCGTGGGCCCGACGCACGGCGGCCGCCACGTCATCGGCCTCGGCGTCCTTGAGCAGATAGCCCGACGCCCCGGCCTCCAGCGCCGCCGTGACACGGTCCTCCTCGATGAAGCTCGTGAGCGCCACGACCTCGGTGTCGGGCCGTCGGCGCTTGATCTCGGCGATGGCGGCGATCCCGTCCATCGCGGGCATCACGATGTCCATCAGGACGACGTCCGGCGCCAGCGCGTCGGCGAGCGCCACGGCACGCAGCCCGTCCTCGGCCTCGCCCACCACCTCGATGTCGCCGAGGAGGTCGAAGAAGCTGCGCAGGCCGCGACGGACCACGAGGTGGTCGTCCACGACCAGGACCCTGATCCGGCCGTCCGCGCCACCGTCAGGTCCGCTCCCCCCGGCATGGTCGGTGCTCATGGGCGACAGGATACGGGGTGGCCAGCCCGGCGGCGACCGCCCGACCCCTAGTGTCCGCCCGCCTCGCCCGTCTCGGCGGGGGCTCCCGCCGCCACGGCCGCGACGGCATCGCGCTCGCGAGCCCGTGCCCGCCCGGTGGCACCCAGCCGAACCGAGGTGAACGGCACCCGCACCTCGCGGAAGACCTCGGTGGAGACGAGGAACCCGCCCAGCAGCAGCACGATCCCCACCAGTCTGGCCATGGCGCTGATCGCCGTGGCGCCGGCAACGCTCAGCGAATCGGTGGCGGTGGGGACGAGCGCGCCGGCCGCGATCAGCAGGGTCGCCGGCACGCGGGAGTGGAGGCGGCCGGCCCGCAGGTCGCGCGCCGCGGCAGGCAGTGACGCCACCAGGTTGACCGCGATGGCCGGCAGGGCGAGCAGCAGGTTGGCGAGGAGCCGCCCGGCGGGCTGGCCCCGGTCCAGGGAGTACGCCACCACGCGGTGCTTGGGCATGAACACGTAGGCCGAGAAGACCGCGCCCAGCAGCAGCGCCATGCCGCCCGGGATGTTCATCACGACGGCGAGGACGTGGAGCGATGCCGGCATCGCGTCGCCGGTCGGCTGGCCCGCCCCGTTGAGGGAGTAGCCCGGCGCGGGCAGGGGCGGCATCGTGACGGCGATGGCGATGCCGGCGAGCGTGAGCGCTGCCACGAGGGCCGCCGCGACCCGCACCCACGCCCCGCTCCAGCGGTAGGCCAGCCCGAACACGGCCACGGCGGCCACGAGGGTGCCGCCCGCGTACGCGAGCGGCAGCGGGCCAGCACCCGCGTACTTGGGGCTGAGCGCGCTGGCGAGGGCGATGAGGCCGCCCAGCAGGAACAGCGCCGCGTACGTGTAGCCGAAGCGGGTCCGCGCCAGGAGGAACCCGGTCCCCAGGCCGAGCCATGCTGCCGTCATGACGCCGCCCGCCAGGTACCAGGTCCGGTAGAGCGGCTCGCTCCAGCCGGTGGCAGCCGCGACGGCCTCGGCACCCGAGCCGAGGGTGTAGCACAGGGTGCCGACGGCCCAGGCGAGCTGGAAGCCGTGGTGGCGGTCCCGCCACTGGTCCACCAGCAGCACGGTGAAGACGGCGGCGAGCAGCGCGGTCAGCGCCGGGATCACGACACTCATGGTCGGCGTGCGGACCTCCCCTGGTGCGGCCCTGACGTCCCCGTCGGCACCGAGCCGGCAGCGGTCACGGTCGCGATACCTGCCTCGTCCTCCGGCACGGAGACGGCGTCACCGATCTGGAGCCGCTGTGCGCCCGCCGCTCGGGAGGCGGCGTCGTGGCCCGCCACAAACGCGAGCAGAAGGCGGTCCAGAAGCCACGTGGCGGCGTCGTACAGGTCCCCCACGCGGCTTGCCTCCACCCCGCGTCGGCGGGCCACCACGCTCAGTTCCGCGAGGAACGGCCGCCTTGCCGAGACGAACATGGACACGCCGTCCGCCAGCGGCACGCCGTAGTTCGCCAGCCGCTCGCCCAGGCGCAGGGCGAGGTCCGTCGCGTCGCGCTCCGCCAGCGCCCGCTCCGGGCCCGTCTCGTCGAGGTGGCGCACCAGTGCGTCAACCAGTTGGCGACCCATCTCGCGGAAGGTCGCCCGATCCGACGCCGGCACTCGGGCGCGGGGGTCCGGCACCAGGCTGTGCTCCTCGCTGTAGCGCCGGCGGTACGCGGCCGACAGGCGGCCGGGGTCGGCGCCCAGCGGGGCGAGACCGCCATCCGGCCCGGCTCGCCGCGCCTCGACCAGGCGCTCCAGCGCCGATCGCTCGAAGCGGCGGTGGCCGCCCGGCGTCGTGAAGGCGGGCACGCGGCCCTCGTCGGCCCACCGGCGGAGCGTGTCCGGGTCCACGCCCAGCAGGCGACTCGCGGCGCCCAGGGCAAGGCGCTCCGGCTGGGGGCGGCTGGTCGGAGGCGGGTCAGATGTCACAGGCCCTCCCCATGGAATCGTCCATGCGCCGCCAAGGTCCTCAGAAGATAGGCAAATCTAGGAACCGAAGCCCGGCCAACGGGCGCGAGTGTACCACCGGGGCGGAACGGGATGGCGCCTGCCGACGACGAGCCGGGGGTCAGGCCGGGACGAACTCGTGGTCGTCGCGATGGAGGCCGTCGCAGAGGCCGTAGGACGGCGGGTCCGTCGGCAGCGCCACCGGGCGCATGATCTCGCGCACCTCGCCCCGACGGCAGAGGCGGTAGCCGTGTTCGGCCATCCAGCGGCGAACGCAGGCTGGGTCGCCGTGGAACTGGTGGGGTCCGGGGTTGACGGGCGCGGCCTCCGCCCAGCCGGCGGGCGCCTCGGGCGCCGCGACGTCGAGCAGGCTCACGCGCCAGGGCGTCCCGGTGATGACCTCACGGCAGCCGTCACAGCGCTTGGCGATGTTGTCGCTGACGATCGTGCGGATCGCCACGCCCATGATCTCCATCGCCCGCGAGCATACCAGCCCGGGCGGCGGGCGGAACGCGGACTGGAGCGGACGCCTGGCGCACCGAGGATCCGCTCCGTCAGGGCACCAGCCCGGGCGGGAGCCGTCGCAGCATGGACACTGCGGCCGGGGTGGCGTGCCGCGCCCAGAACCGCCCCGCCAGTCGGTTCGCCGACTCGTGGTCCACCGCCCAGCGGGCATATCCTGCCGCGCGGGCCCATGCGAGCCCGGCGTCGAGCAGGTGGGACGCCACGCCGGCGCCCCGCAGCTCCTCGCGCGTGAAGGCCGCCGTCACGCTCGCCGTGGACGCGTCGCGGACCACCATGGCCACGTCCTGCGCGCACGGGCCGATGCGGAGATAGCCCACCGCTCGCCCGTCGCGCTCCGCGAGCATGGTGGCGATGGCCGGGTCCCCCAAATCGCGACGGGCGACCTCGGGCGAGGGGGCCGGCCCGAGGCGCAGGAAGATCGGCGATGTCTGGAGGTGGCGCCGCAGGGCGGCGTCCAGCTCGGCCACGGCCGCGGCATCGGCAGCGCCGGCGCGCCGCACCGTGATGCCGTCGGGCAGCGGCCCGGCATCGATGGGCTCGAGCCGGCCGACCAGGTCGATGACGTACTGGCCGAAGCCCAGCCGTGCCATCGCCTGCTGCGTCTCGACGTCCTGGGCCGGAATGGTGATGGCGTGCTCCGGACAGGCGGCCGCGAGCCACCCGACGGCCAGCTCCGCGTACAGCCGCTCCCGGAGGCGGGCGCCCAGCGGGCCGGGCGCAGCGTGCCCGATGTCGGGCGTGTAGGCCCATCGCCCGCCGTGCCCGTCGAGCGTGATCGCCGCCTGGAACGCCACGAGCTCGCCGTCGTCCTCGACCGCCAGCCCGGCGCCTCGGTCCACCAGCCGGGCGACGGACCGCGCGACCGTTGCGGGGTCCTCCCACGCGTCCGGGAGCGCCGGGACGTGGCGACGGAGCTGTGCCACGCCGTCGGCGACGAGGCGCGCGGCGGCCGCCACATGCCGAGACTCGAGCGGGACGATGGCCACGGCGCAAGGATGACGCAGGCGGGGCGACGGCGCGGGGGCTGGGCGCGATGGGGAGCCGGGGGCGGTTCCCGCGGCGCGACGGGGAGCCTGGCGGGCGGTCGTGGGCCTCCCGACGGCCTGGTACCCCCAACCGGATTCGAACCGGTGATCTCCGCCTTGAAAGGGCGGCGTCCTAGGCCTCTAGACGATGGGGGCACGACAGCCCCGGAGGGCCGGGCGAGTGTAGCAAACGGGCCGAGCCGGCCCCGGTCGGTCGCCAGCCGGTGCGGGCGGGGGCGCGCCGAGCCGGGCGAGGCGGCGAGCCGACCGACAACGTCAGCCGGACTTGGTGCCGCTCCAGATGAGGCTCAGGATGGCGGCCCCGGCCAGCAGCAGCATGGCGGCGGCGGCGGCCAGCCCGCCCACCAGGGCCGTCAGCACGGCGAGGCCGTCTCGGCCCTCGCGGCCGGCGCTGACGATCCGGCCCACGGACGCGATCGCCACGATGCCCATCACGATCCCCAGGACCGCGAACCCGGTCGCCATCATCGGCACCTGATTGGCGTCGCGGGCGACGAGCGACCACGCGACGAACGCCAGCCCGCCGACGAGGGCGATGGCGAGGAACACGCGGGCGGGCGTGACGCGCACGGGCCCGAGGCTGGGTCCGCGCCGAGCCGACGCCGCCCCGGCACCGGACGCTCGGTGGCGGACGGGGCGCTGGCTGGGGCTCATGGGTCGAGCGTAGCAGGCACCGGTCAGGCCGGGTCGCCGTCCCCAGCGGGGGTCGCGCCCTCGGGCGCGGTGCCGCCTCGCCAGCGGTGGTAGACGGCGACGTTCCAGGACAGCCGCGGCCGCCTCATCGCGGCGCCCACCGCCGCACCCCGCTCGCCGAAGGCCTCGGCCAGGAACGCCTGCCCGTCCTCCACCGACGGGAACGTCCAGAAGCAGTGCAGGACCCGGATCCGGAACCCGCCGCCACGCAGGAAGGGACCCATGCGGTGGCTCCACTCGCGGTACTGCGGGGCGGCGGCGTCCGCGAGCGACGACACGTCGTCGCGCCCGTAGTCGTGGACGACGAGCAGGCGGCCTCCGGGCCGCAGCACGCGGTCCGCCTCGCGCAGGTCGGCCGCGCTCGCGCCGTCGAAGGCGCCCCAGGGGGCGATGACGACATCGACGCTCGAATCGGGCAGGGCGAGCCGCGCGGGCTCGGACGCGGCCAGGTCGTGCGGGCGGAGGCCCGTGGCCGCCAGGCGGTCCCGCAGCGGCCCGCCGGGCACGCCCACCAGCGCCACGTCACGGCCGGCGAGAGGTCCGAGCGCCTCGAGCGCCCGGACGATCTTGCCCTCGGCATCGGCAGCCGCCCGGAGGCGCCGGGCCAGCGGATCGGGCAGGTTGAACGGAAGGTCGGCCACGAGCGAGGAGGATACGCGACGGCCCGTCCCTGCGCGGCCGCCCGTCGCGACGGCCGGGCGCCCGGGCGGGCAGGCAGCCGGTCAGCCGGCCGGCCGGAGCACGATCCCCGACCGGGGCGGCACGGTCACCGTGACGGCGCCGTCCGGTGCGACGTCCGCCCCGGCCGCCTGCAACCCGGGCAGCGGCACCGGCTGCAGCCGCCGGCCGGCGGCCTCGGGCACGACCAGGCGCAGCGCCACGGCCTCGTCGCCCGCATTCGTGGCCACCACCGCCAGATCGCCGTCGGCGCCCGACCGCACGTACCCGAGCGCGGGCCCGGCGGCTCCGGCGGTCCGGAATGCCCCGCGGCGGAGTGCCGGCAGCTCGCGGCGCAGCCGCATGACGGCGGAGGTCCACGCCAGCCCCTCGCGGTCCCAGCGGTCCTCGTCCCACGGGAACGACCGCCGGCAGTCCGGGTCCTGGTCGCCCTCGACCCCCACCTCGTCGCCGTAGTAGATGCACGGCGCGCCCGGCAGCGTCGCCAGCAGCAGCGTGGCGATGCGCCACGCCCCGAGATCGCCGCCGGCGAGCGACCGGAACCGGGGCGAGTCGTGGCTGTCGAGCAGGTTGAGCTGCACGTGGGTCACGGCGGGGTCGTAGAGGCCCATGAGCCGCTCGAGCTCGTGGCCGAAGCCCGCGCCGTCGCGCACGACCGTCCCGTTGCGGTACTCGTTCTGCCGTCCCGCGATGACGGGGTCGAGATGCCCCTGGGCGGCATAGCCGAGGATGGCGAAGGCGAGCGGGTAGTTCATGACCGCGTCGAACCGGTCGCCCTTGAGCCAGCCTGCGGCCTCGTGCCAGATCTCCCCCACGATGTAGGCCTCGGGGTTCGCGGCCCGGACCCGCGTCCGGAACTCCTCCCAGAAGCCCGGGGTCCCGATCTCCATGGGAACGTCGAGGCGCCAGCCGTCGATCCCGAACCGCAGCCAGTGCTCGGCCACGCCCATGAGGTACTCGCGGACGATGGGGTTGTCCGTGTTGAGCTTGGGCAGCGCGGGCAGACCCCACCAGGCTCGGTAGCCCAGACGCCGGAAGGAGTCGTCGCCCGCGGCGTCGCTGGCCGGCTCGAAGGCGGGGTCCACGGGCCACTCGTCGTGGTCGCCGTGCCAGGGGTACGGGCGGAAGGGCCGCCTGCCGTGGAGCGCCGCCGGGTGGAAGTGGAACCAGTCCGCGTAGGGTGACGCCGCGCCGCTCTCCAGGACGTGGTGGAACGCCCAGAAGCCGCGCCCGGTGTGGTTGAACACGCCGTCGAGGACCACGCGCATGCCGCGGGCGTGGGCCGCGTCGAGCAGCTCCCGGAGCGCCGCGTCGCCGCCCAGCAGCGGGTCCACCGCCAGGTAGTCGTAGGTGTGGTAGCGATGGTTCGAGGCCGAGGCGAAGATCGGGCAGAGGTAGATCGCGGTGACGCCCAGGTCCGCCAGGTGCGGCAGGTGCTCGGCCACGCCGTAGAGGTCGCCGCCCTTGTACCCGTGGTGCGTCGGGGGCGTGTCCCACGGCTCCAGCGGGCCCGGCGCCGGGACGCGTCCGGAGCGCGCGAAGCGGTCCGGGAAGATCTGGTAGAAGACGGCGTCGCGGACCCAGTCGGGCGTGTCGATCGGCATCGCGGGATTTTAGCCGGAAGCCGTCGCTAGACTGGCGGGGTGCGCGGGCTTCAGCGGCGGTCTCGGCTCATGGCGGCAGCGCTCGCGCTGGTGGTTGGCGCCTGCGGGCCAGCCTTGCCATCGGGCGCGGGGCAAACGGCGAGCGGCGTCCCCGGGCCGTCGACCCCAGTCGCCGCGCCGTCGGCCGCCGCGCCGTCGTCCGCCGCGGCCTGCGTCCCGGCCGTCACGCCCGTCGCCAGATCCTGGAACGCCGGAGCCTGGTACGAGGTGTTCGTGCGCAGTTTCGCCGACAGCAACGGCGACGGCGTGGGCGACCTGCGCGGGCTGACCTCGAGGCTCTCCTATCTCAATGACGGCAACGCGGCCTCCACGACCGATCTGGGCGTGTCCGGCCTGTGGCTGATGCCCATCTTCAAGGCGGCCAGCTACCACGGCTACGACGTCATCGACTACCGCACGATCGATCCCGACTACGGCACCCTTGCCGACTTCAGGGCGCTCGTCGCCGCCGCCCACCAGCGCGGCGTCAAGGTGATCCTGGACTTGGTCCTGAACCACACGTCGGACCAGAACCCGTGGTTCAAGGCGTCGGCGGCTGGCGACCCGACGTATCGCGACTGGTACATCTGGTCCGACACCGACCCGGGCTACCTTGGTCCGCAGGGCCAGACGGTGTGGCACCCGCTCGACGGCCGCTATTACTACGGCGTGTTCG
>JAKAHL010000004.1 GCA_021815005.1 Chloroflexota bacterium | reverse complement strand
CAACGGCCACCAGGTGCTGGACCACGTCCTGGGCGCGGGCGCGGACCCGTCGCGGCTGCTGCTCGCGCACATGGACCCGTCGCTCGGGGAGCCGGCCTACGCGCGCGGTCTCGCCGAGCGCGGCGCTACGGTGGCCATCGACGTCTGGGGGGACGAGGACGCCTATGGCGGCAAGGGCATGCCTGCCGACGAGGTGCGGATCGCGGCGGTCCTGGCCGCCTTCGAGCAGGGCTGGGCTGACCGTCTGGCCGTCAGCCAGGCCGTCTGCCTCAAGAGCCAGCTCCGCGCCCATGGCGGACCCGGGTACGCCCACCTCGTCGAGCGGATCGCGCCGAGGCTGCGGGCTGCCGGCCTCGGCGACGCCGACCTCCGCCTGCTGCTGACCGACACGCCACGCCGGATTCTCGCCGGCGCCTGACGCTCCGAGGACGGGGCTCGCCCGGTCGCGTTGACGGCGACCGCTCAGGCCGCGGACGCCGGTCGGATCCCCGACACGGCGCAACGCTCGTGCGGGGAGCGCACCGTTGGAGCGCCGGGCGCAACCAGCGGTCGGGCCCATGGGAGCGGTGGCGGCGCGCAGGGGCGCAACCACAGGCACGCCGGGGGTGCGCCGCGGGTCCGCGGGTCCGCAAGCACAGCGCCGGGGTCGTCGAGCTGTGCCCCGCGTGCCCGGGGCTCCGAGCGCGGCGACCCCGCACGCTCAGGGCCCCGCGTGCCGCGACCCGCCGACGGTCACGCAACGCTGCCCGAGCCCACATCACGCTGGCCGGTACCATCGCCGCACACACGCGCAGCACGAGGGAGCCCACCGCGATGACCCCGCCGACCGCCTGTCTCGCTGGCCATCTCGCGCTGGCCGCCGGCGGCCCGAGTGGCCTCGGCCGCGCCTCGCAAGAGACGTCCTACGTCACCGGATCGGCCATCGTCGTCGATGGCGGGAGGACCGCATGAACGTGCTCACCCTGCGCCGCTGGCGCGACCTCGACGCCGCCGAGCGCGAACGGATCATGGCCCGCGCCACGGCCGGCATCTTCGACCCGACGCTGATGGCGTCCATCTCGGAGATCTACGCGGACGTTGCGGCCCGCGGCGACCAGGCCGTGGCCGACGCGACGGCCCGCTTCGACAAGGTGGCCGTGGCACCCGACGACCTGCTCGTCAGCCAGGCCGCCATTGACGAGGCCCACGCCTCGATCCGCCCCGGGCTTCTCGACGCCATCCGCGTCGGCATCGCGCAGGTCCGCGCCTTCAACGAGGCGCAGCTGGCGGCCTCGCCCGACTGGCGCCGCGAGACTCGCCCCGGCGTGGTGGTGGGGGAGCGCCACCGCCCCATCCCCTCGGTCGGCCTGTTCGTGCCCTGCGGCAAGGGCTCCTTCCCCAGCGTGCTGGTGATGATCGGCACGCCCGCCGTCGTGGCTGGCGTGCCCGACATCACGGTGGTGGTCCCGCCGCTCCCCGGCACGGACCGCGTGGACCCGGGGGTGCTCGCCACCGCCAAGGAGTTGGGGATCACCAGGATCGTGCGCGCCAACGGTCCCGCGGGCGTGGCCGCCGTGGTGCTGGGCACGCAGACCATCGGCCGGGTGAGCAAGATCGTCGGGCCGGGATCGCCGGCCGTGACCGCGGCGCAGATCCTGGCGCAGCTCCACGGCGTGGGGACCAACATGCTCTGCGGCCCGTCGGAAAGCCTGGTGCTCGCTGACGACTCGGCGGACGTGGTGCGCCTCACCGCCGACCTGCTCAACGAGGCGGAGCACGGCGCGGATTCCGCGGCGCTGCTGGTCACCGACTCGATGGCCGTCGTGGAGGCCGTGGACGCCGAGATGGCGAGGCAGGTGGCTGCCCTGCCCGAGCCGCGCGCCTCGTACGCGCGCTCCGCGCTCAGCAACCTCGGCGGCGCCTTCCTGTTCGACACGATCGACGAGGCGACCGCGTTCGCCGGCGACTACGCGCCCGAGCACATGCAGATCGCGACCCGCGATCCCGAGGCGACGCTGGCGAAGCTGACCTACGCCGGCGAGGTGCTGCTGGGCCAGCACTCCCCGGTGAGCGCCGCCAACTTCACGATCGGCGTGCCCGCCACGCTGCCCACCGGCGGCTTCGCACGGATCAACGGCGGGGTGACGGCGCGCACGTTCATGACCACCGCGTCCGTCGCGCGGCTCACCGAGGACGGCCTGCGCTCGCTGGCCCCGGCGACCCTGGCGCTGGCGGACCACGAGGGGTTCCCGGCCCACGCCAACGCGCTCCGCATTCGGGGCATGGCGTGAGCGGCGGCGGCGGCATGGACCAGCTCGACGGCCTCACCCTGCCGCCGCCCGGCGACCCGGTCCGGCTCGCGGACTTCGAGGCGCTGGCGCTCGAGCGCCTGCCCCCGGGCAGCGCTGCGTACTACTCGGGCGCCGCCAACGACGAGGTCACGCTGCGCGACAACACCGCGGCGTTCGACCGCTGGCGGTTCGTGCCCCGCATCGGCGTCGACATCAGGGGGCGCGATCCGTCCGTCGAGATGCTCGGCCGCCGCTGGCCGT
Source organism: Chloroflexota bacterium (assembly GCA_021815005.1). GTDB lineage: Bacteria > Chloroflexota > Limnocylindria > Limnocylindrales > CSP1-4 > CAIXZV01. The sequence continues at coordinate 15,532 of JAKAHL010000004.1, read as the reverse complement.
CGGCGTTCATGGTCGCGCCGATGGCGCTGCACCGGCTGGCAGACCCCGACGGCGAGGTGGCCGTCGCGCGAGCGTGCGCGGCGCGGGGGCTGGTGTTCTGCCTGTCCACGGTGGGCTCGGCGACCATCGAGGAGGTGGCCGCGACCGGTGCCGCATGCTGGTTCCAGCTCTACTTCCTCGACGACGCGGGCCGGAACCGCGAGTTGCTGGAGCGCGCCGAGGCCGCCGGCTACGAGGCGATCGTGCTCACCATGGACGCCGCGATCCTCGGCCGCCGCGAGCGCGACATCCGCACCGGCTTCGCCCGCCCGCCCGGCGTGGAGTACGCCAACGTCCGTCGCGGCGCGCTCAAGCGCGGCGACACCTACGGCGACGACGAGTTCAAGCGCTCGAACACCTGGGACGACCTCGCGTGGGTGGTCGCGAACACGCGGCTACCGGTCATCGTGAAGGGCGTGCTCCACCCCGCCGACGCCGTCCGGGCGCTGGAGCTGGGCGCCGCGGCCGTGGACGTGTCGAACCACGGCGGTCGGCAGCTGGACCGCTCGATCGCGGCGATCGACGCGCTGGCGGCTGTGGTGGACGCGGTGGCTGGCCGGGCGCCGGTGCTGCTCGACTCCGGCATCCGGCGTGGCACCGACGTGCTGGCGGCGCTCGCGCTCGGCGCGCGGGGCGTGATGCTCGGTCGCCCGGTGCTGTGGTCCCTCGCGTGGGGCGGCGAGGCGGGCGTCGGCCGGGCGTTCGACCTGCTCGCGGCCGAGGTGGACCTGGCACTCGGGCTGGCGGGCCTCCGCTCGCCGGCCGAGGCGTCGCGCCAGCTCCTGACGCCCTCCAAGAGCTGAGGATCGGCCTGCCTGTACCCTCTTGCCCATGAGCGCCCGCCGAAACCCGTCTGTTCGCGACGCCTCCGCGCTCCTCGCCGCGCGCGGGCTGACGTGGACCGTCCGTCGGTTCGGGCGCGGCGCAACGTCGCTCCCCGGGCTCGTGGCCAGCCGGCTCGCCCCCGGCATCGACGCGCGCCTCGCGGCCGATCTCCGCGGCGCGGCGCTCGTCACCGGCACCAACGGCAAGACCAGCACGGCCAAGATGCTCGCCACGATCGTCGCGGAGCTCGGCCACCCGGTCCTCGCCAACGCGTCGGGCGCCAACCTGCGCCAGTCCATCGGAACGGCGTTCGTAAGCAGCACCACCCTGCGCGGCCGCTTCCGCCAGCGCGGCACGATCGCGGTCCTCGAGGTGGACGAGGCCGCGCTCCCCGCCGTCCGGCCCGCCGTCCCCGGCGCCGTCCTCGTCATGACCAACCTGTTCCGCGATCAGCTCGACCGCTTCGGCGAGACCGACCACCTCGTCCGGCTTTGGACTGCGATGCTGGCTGGCGACGGCCCCGCCAGCACGATCGTGCATTGCGCCGACGACCCCCGGGTCGCGAGCCTCGCCCAGATCGCCGGGCGCAACGGCGCGCGACTGGTGCCGTATGGCTTCGCGGGGGCCCCCGACCGGGCGAGCGCGGCCGAGCTGACCCCCGAGCCCGTCACTTGCCCGTCCTGCGGCGCGCGGCTCGGGCGCGCCTGGACCAGCATCGGCCACCTCGGCGACTACGCCTGCGCCGCCTGCGGCTTCGCGCGGCCGGAGCCGGCCATCACCGTCCAGATCGTCGAGCGGCAGGGGCTGACCGGGCAGCGGCTTCGCTTCGCCTGGCACGAGGCCGCCGGCGAGGCCAGCGAGGAGGTCGAGCTGCGCCTGCCGGGCCTCGGCAACGCGTACAACGCCGCCGGCGCGATGGCCGCCGCTGTCGGGATGGGCCTGGACCCCCGGGCGGCGGCCAGGGCACTCGCCGCCGCCGTTCCGCCGTTCGCCCGGTTCGAGCGCTTCACCGTGGACGGGCGGACCGTCGTGCTCTCGCTGCTCAAGAACCCCGCGACGATGGCCGAGCTGACGTCCGTGTCCCAGGGCGCCGCGGTCGACCGCGTGGTCGTCGCCCTCAACGACGCCTTCGCCGATGGCCGCGACGTCTCGTGGTACTGGGACTGCTCGCCCGCGGACCTGGTCGCGGGGCGCCCGTACCGCTTGACCGGCCGCCGCGCGGCGGACTTCGCGGTCCGCCTCAAATACGCGCTCTGCTCGGACCCGGCCGTCCCGCCGCCGGACTACCTCGGCCTGGTCGACGACCCGACGACTGCCGTGGACCGGACCATCGCCGAGGCGCCCGATGGCGGCACGGTCCTCGTCGTGGCGACGTACACGGCGCTGCTCGGGATCCGGGCGGCCTTCGCCGCGCGCGGGATGATCCCGCCGATGCCGAGGTGAGCGCCATGCCGGACCGCGTGGTCATCGCGCACCTGTTCCCCGAGGCGCTCAACCTCTATGGCGACATCGGGAACATCGTGACGCTGGCCCGTCGCGCGACCTGGCGCGGCATCGAGGCAGAGATCCGCGACGTCGGCGCTGGCGACGCGACGAGGCTGGCGGGCGCCGACGTCATCTTCATCGGCGGCGGCGCCGACCAGCACCAGCGCGCGGTGGCGGATGCGCTGCTCGCCCTGGCTGACCCGCTGCGACGGGCCATCGATGACGGCGCGGCCCTGCTCGCCGTGTGCGCCGGGTACCAGAACCTCGGCCACGCCTTCCGCAGCCCGCTGGTGGGCGAGATCCCCGGTCCCGGGCTGCTCGACGTGGAGACTGAGATGCCGACGGGGGCCGAGCGGTTCGTCGGCGGCATCGCGCTCGAGGTGGACGCCGGATCGCCCATCGCGCTCGGGGACGCCGAGGGACGCCGCCGGATCGTCGGCTTCGAGAACCACTCGGGCCGCACCGCCCTAGGGCCGACGATGCGACCGCTGGGCCGAGTCCTCATCGGCCGCGGGAACGACGGCGCGTCGGGGTTCGAGGGCGCGATCGCGCTGCCGGGCGAGGGTGGCCTGACGGGCCTGCGCATCGGCACGTACCTCCACGGGCCCCTCCTGCCGCGAAACCCGCACCTCGCCGACTTCGTGCTCGCGAGCGGGCTGGGGCGCGGCGGGCCGGTGGCGCTCGCGCCGCTCCCCGACGACGCGGAGTGGGCCGCCCACGACCGCTTCGCCGACGATTGGACGGCGATCCGCCCCGGCGTCTACCGCCGCTCGAGCATCGGCCGGCTGCGGGACCGGCTGGGGGCGCTCATCGGGTTCTGAGCCGCCGCCTCAGCCCCGCGGACACGCGCCGCCCGAACCGACACCGCGGTGGACTTGCAGGACCCCTCCTGAGCACGCACCGGCGAGGGTGCTCCGACAACTGGTGGGTGCGCGGTCGTTCAAGAATCGCGGAGCGACTTCGGTCCGCGACGGTTCCGCGAATCGCGAACGACCCGGCCGGGGGCACCGCGCGGCAAAGCCTCCAGGGGGAGGCCGAGCGGTACCATCGCCGGACGCCGAAACGGCCGGACGGCCAGTAGGGACCTAGGCCAAGCGCGAGGACTGCAACAGCGGCCTCGCGTGCGGCGGCAACAAGGGGCGCAAGCCGGAGTACCTGCTCGCCGACGCCCAGGCGCAGGGCGCCGACGTGCGGCCCAACCCGGCAGGCTTCTCCATCGGCATCCGGGACTCCTGGAAGGACGCCCTCGCCAGCGTCGAGGCGGCCGGCGGCAAGCCGTACGCCATCCCGGCGAGGTCGGGCGTTCCCGGCGACCCGCCCGGAGCGGGCCAGCCCCGGGTCAAACCGCGCAGGTCGCCCCGGTGGCGCGCATCCGGAGCCGCCACGCGACGGTCCCGAGGAGCAGCGCGAGCGACACCGCGCCGACGATCGGCTGGATCGGCGCCCAGACCGAGAGCGCCCCGCTCGTCCCGAGCAGGACCAGGGCGATCTTGTTGCACACCGGGCAGCCGATGGCGAGGAACGTGCCGAACGACGCGATCCCGCCCAGCCAGCCCGCGCGCTCGTCCTCGACGACCGCGCCCGCTGCCAGCGCGCCGGCGGGTGTCGGGCCGGCGACGCCCTCACCGCCGAGCAGGACGATCGGCGAGGTGGCCGGCAGCCACGGCGCGGAGTAGGTGGCCCCGATGATCCCCATCAGCGGCGCGGAGATCAGCCAGATGGCGATCGACGCGCTGGTGGGCGGCACCTCTCGGCCGAAGACCGGGTTCGGGATGATCGCCGTCACGAGCCCGTAGGCGAGCCCGGACAGCACCGTCCAGAGCAGGATGTGGAGGCGGAACCGCGCGGTCATCCAGGCGGGGCAGGTCATCGCGTCAACTGCGGTTCTTCTGCACGAGGCTGCGTCCGCTGGCCGTCCACGCGTTCATCCCGCCGTGGGTTGCCCTGGCCGGCGACTTGGCGCGGGTCGCGGGGGCCTTCGCCCGGGGCGCCGAGGTTCCGGCGGCGGACGACCCCGCCCGGGCGTCGGCCGTGGGCGCGACCGCGCGGGCGACCCCCTTCCGCTGCTGCTGGTTCGCCACCGTCAGGCCTCGGCCGGCATCGTGATCTCGTTGCCGGGCCCCTCCACCAGGACCTCGGCCGAGGACTCCGCGCCGGTCACCGCGTCCACGAGCCGGTAGCTGTGGTGGAGCTCCGTGATCCCGGTGGCGAGGGTGGCGCCGACCGAGCAGTACTTGGTGGCCGAGAGCTCGATGGCGCGCGCCACGGCCGCCGGGTCCACGCCGACGCCGGTCACCACGTGCGTCACGTCGATCCGGGTGTAGGCGTGGGGGTGCGCGTCCATCTGCACGCCCGCGGTCTCCACCGTGTAGCCGCGCACGTCCTGGCGCTTCTTGCGCAGGATCGAGATCACGTCCATCGCGGTGCAGCCCGCCAGCGCGAGCGGCAGCAGCTCGGCCGGGCGCGCGCCCGTGTCGCCGTTGCCGTCGTCGAGGACGATCTGGTGGCCGCTGCCGACGCTGCCGACGAAGCGGAGGCCGTCGCCCTCGAGGGTGACGGAGGCGTTCTTGATGGCCATGCGAGGGTTCTCCGATGGGCCGGCGGCGAGCCGGCGGGAAACACGGGTGGAGCGGAGGGATGGACTGCGGCCGGTGGCGACCTGGGTCGCCAGCCCGATCGCGACCCTACACGCATTTGCGCATTTGCGCAAGCGACAGAATAGGTGCCGTGCCGCCCCTGCCGTGGCCGCACCGCCCCCGAGCGCGCGCCCTCGGCGCCGCCGTGTCAGGACTCGCGCGAGGTGGCACCATCCACGCCATGGACGCCACTGCTTTCCGCGCCGCCCTGGGGTCAGGCGACCCGATCCTGCTCGACGGCGGCCTCTCAACCCAACTGGAGGCGCAGGGCGCCGACCTCGCCGATCGGCTCTGGTCCGCCCGGCTGCTCGCCGACGACCCAGAGGCGATCGTCTCCGCGCACCTGGCCTTCTACCGGGCGGGGGCCCGCGTCGCGACCACCGCCAGCTACCAGGCGACCTTCGAGGGCTTCGCCGCCCGCGGGATCGACCACGCCGGGGCGTCGGCCCTCCTGCGCGCCAGCGTGGACCTCGCCATCCGGGCCCGTCGTCAGGTGGAGGCCGAGGACGCCGCCGCCGACCGTCCGCCGGTCCGGCGGTTCGTCGCCGCCTCGGTAGGCCCCTACGGCGCGATGCTCGCCGACGGCTCCGAGTACCGCGGGAACTACGGCCGGAGCGTAGCCCAGCTCCGCGACTTCCATCGCGACCGCCTGGCCGTGCTGGCCGCCACCGACGCCGACGTGCTCGCCGTCGAGACCATCCCCGAGGTCGAGGAGGCGGCGGCGGTCGCGGAGCTGCTGCCCGAGGTCGCGGGCGCGGCCGCGTGGGTCAGCTTCTCGTGCCGCGACGGCAGCCGCCTGTGCAGCGGCGCCCCGGTGGAGGAGGGCGTCGCGGCCGTTGACGGCCGGCCCGGGATCGTGGCGGTGGGTGTCAACTGCACGGCCCCCGAGCACCTCGACGAGCTCGTCGGGCGGATCCGGGCCGTCACCGCGCTGCCTATCGCCGTCTATCCCAACAGCGGCGAGGGCTGGGACGCCGTGGCCCGCCGCTGGACGGGCTTTGGCCTGGACCGCGTGGACGCCGCGGCCGCGCGGCGCTGGCGGGGGCTGGGCGCCGAGCTCGTGGGGGGCTGCTGCCGGGTGTCGCCGGACCAGATCGCCATCCTCGCCCCGGCCCTGGCCGGGCGCGCCTGAGCGCGGGCGTGCCGCTCGCCCCTCCGGAACGACCGGCGGCGACGATCCCGCACCAGCGAGCCGACCGCCCGACCGTCTTGGCCGATGGGCTCTCCCGGGCCGTTCGGCGCACGGCGCGCGGAGCCCGGTGTTGGGGCCCCGGCCGGGCGACAATGGGCGCCGGCACGCCACCTCATCCCGATCCCAATCCGATCCGTCGCGGAGGCAATCCAGCGTGAATCGCCGCCTGGCGACCATGACCGTCGCTTTCCTGCTCGTCCCCGCCGTCGCGGGCTGCTCCTTCGTCTCCAGCGGCAGCGCCGGCGCCAGCCCGACCGGCTCGGCCCTGCCCACGCTGTCGCCCGGCGTCCACACGACCGTCTCGTTCCAGCCCACGACCACGTACACGGTCCCGGCCGGGTGGGCGAACCAGACCGACGTGGCGGACTACTTCAACCTCGTCCCGGCCACCGATCCGAACAACGGCGTGCATGTGTTCCACAACCCGCAGCCGCTGGCGCAGGACGCGAGCTGCCCCGCGACGCCGCAGCCCGGCGTGTCCGCGACGGCGCAGGGCCTGGTGGCCTGGATCCGCTCCCTCAAGGGGCTCAACGTCTCGGCGCCGGCGATGGTGACCGTCGCAGGCCTGCCCGCCACGCAGATCGACGTGAGCATCCTCACCTCGTGGACGCAGACGTGCCCGTTCGCCAACGGCCTGCCGACGGTGCCGCTGTTCTACCGGCCCTCGGTGGGGCTGGGCTGGTGGCTTGCCGGCGACGAGAAGCTGCGCCTGTACCTGGTGGACGTGCCCAACCAGGGCACGGTGATCGTTGACCTGGATTCCTTCGACGGCACGGGCTTCGGCAGCCTGCTCACGAACGGCCAGCCCATCGTGAAGAGCCTCACCTTCGCCATCAAGTGACCGGTTCCCGCCTCTCGCCGCGCGTCCTGGCGCTGATCCCCGCCCACCAGGAGGGGCCCCGCGTCGGCGCGGTCGTGGCCCGCGCCCGACGGCACCTGCCGGTCCTCGTGGTGGACGACGGCTCGACCGACGACACGGCGGAGCGGGCGCTGGCCGCGGGCGCGGTCGTGCTGCCCCAGCGGCCAAACCAGGGCAAGGGCGCCGCGCTCCGGATTGGCCTGCGGCGCGCGCTGGCGGAGGGCTACGACGCCGTGGTGACCCTCGACGCCGACGGCCAGCACGACCCGGACGAGATCCCGCGCCTGCTCGCAGCGTACGAGGGCGGCGGGGGAGCAGCCGGCGCGGCGACGCCCCTGGCACGCCCGGAGCTCGTCATCGGCCGGCGCGACTTCACCCGGATGCCGCCGGTCCGGCGCGTCTCGAACACGCTCGGCGGGGCCGCGTTCTCGTGGGCGGTCGGTCGGGACATTCCCGACAACCAGTCCGGCTACCGGCTGCTCGGCCGGCGCCTGATGGCGGCCATGGCGGACAGCCGCGAGGCCGGCTTCGAGTTCGAGGTGGAGATGATCGCGGTGTGCATCCGCCGAGGGTGGACCGTTGCCTGGGTGCCGGTGTCCACCATCTACGGCAGCGCGCCGAGCCACGTGCGGCCGCTGCACCACCTGCGGCACTTCGTGCGGGCCACGCTGGCAGCGCGCCGGCTCGTCCGGGAGCCCTGAGCCGGGCCGCGCCCCGCCCACCGCGCCCCCGCCGCCCCACCGACTCGCGCCGCGGCCGTTTGCCGCATGCTTGACGCGGCCGACTCTGTTGCGGCCCCTGCCGGATCTGCGAACCACTATGACCGAACCCTCCGCCCGGCAACCCGCCGCCCCCCCGCCGCCCCCCGAGGCTCCCACCCCCGTCGCCGCTCAGCCTCCCGGCCCGCCCGAGGGCAGCGGCCCGCCCCCGCCCCCGCCGTCGCGCCACGCGTCCGCCGCCGGCGTCCCGCGGATCCTGGTGGCCGTCCTCGCGCCGGTCCTCGCGATCGTCATGTTCGCGAGTGGCCTCGCCGTCGGCCAGGCCGGTTCGGGCGGGGCGGGCAGCGCCGAGGGCCAGTCGGCCCCCGCGGCCTCGGCCGCCGCCGGCCCGTCGGGCTCGCCGACGCCGGACCAGGAGCTGGCGCTGATCGAGCAGGCGTGGCAAGACATCCAGAACAACTATGTCGACGCCAAGAGCCTCGACAACCAGCAGCTCGCCTACTCGGCGATCCAGGGGATCGTGAGCGCGGTGGGCGACTCCGGCCACACCTCGTTCATGACCGCCGCGGAGGCGGCCGCGATGGACCAGTCGCTGTCCGGCACCTTCGTCGGGATCGGCGTCCAGGTGGCGCCCGACGACGGCAAGGGCGGCATCGTGGTGGGCAGGGTGTTCCCGAACACCCCAGCCCTGGAGGCCGGTCTGCAGCGGGGCGACCGCGTCATCGCCGTGGACGGCAAGCCCACCACTGGCCAGACGCAGGACCAGATCGTGGCCTCGATCCGCGGCCCGGCGGGCACCCAGGTGACGCTCACCATCGTGCGCGCCGGCACGCCCAACTTCAACGTGACGATCACGCGCCGCAAGTACGACCTGCCGCTCTCGTCCTGGACCATGATCCCCGGCCGCACGATCGCGTTCATCCGGCTGGATTCGTTCGCGACCGGCGCGGGCAAGGCGGTCGTCGGCGCCATCGAGGCGGCCCAGAAGGCCGGCGCCACCGCCATCGTGTTCGACCTGCGCGACAACGGCGGGGGCTACGTGAACGAGGCCGTGGCCGTGGCCAGCGCGTTCGTCGCGAGCGGGACCGTCTACCAGAGCGTGGACCGCAGCGGGGCCGTCCAGAACATCCCGATCACGCCGGGGGGCATCGCCACCAGCATCCCGCTGGTGGTGCTCGCCAACGGCAACACCGCCAGCGCCGCCGAGATCGTCACCGGGTGCATCCAGGACGCCGGGCGCGCCAAGGTCGTTGGCGAGAAGACCTTCGGGACCGGCACCGTGCTGGGCCAGTTCAAGCTTGCCGACGGGTCGGTGCTGCGCATCGGCACGGAGCGCTGGCTGACCCGCAACGGCCGCCCGATCTGGCACGAGGGCCTGGAGCCGGACTACCCCGTGCCGCTCGGCGCCAAGGTGGCGCCGCTCACGCCCGACGTCGTGCAGGGCATGACGGCCGCCCAGCTCGCGGCGTCCGGCGACGCGCAGCTGCTCCAGGCGCTCAGCCTGCTCCAGGGCCAGGGCTGACCCCGGACGGTCGCGCACGGCGCGACAGAACCTCAGATCAGTCGGTTGTATCTCTAGACATGCAAGGCTTCGATCTGCGATCCTGCGGGCGATGACCGCTCCCGACCCTGAGCCGAGCACCCTGATCCGCGTCGGACTGGCCGCCGAGATGCTCGGCGTGTCCGTGGAGACGCTGCGCCGCTGGGAGTCCGACGGCCGGCTGACGACCACGCGCTCCGAGGGAGGCCAGCGGCTGGTGGACCTCGCCGAGGTCTCGCGCCTGCTCGCGGAGCGCCGCCGTGCCGTCGCCGATCGGCCGGTCGTCGCCCAGTCTGCCCGCAACCGCTTCCCCGGGATCGTGACCCGGGTGGAGCGGGACGCGGTGGCGGCCGTGGTGGAGGTCCAGGCCGGGCCGCACCGGCTCGTCTCGCTGCTCACCGCCGAGTCCGTGGACGACCTCGGGCTGGAGGTGGGCCGGGAGGTCGTGTGCTTGGTCAAGGCGACCAACGTGATCGTCGAGATCCCGTCCTCGTAACCCACATGGAGATACCCCGCTCGTGCGCCGCCGACGCCTCCTGCCCGTCACGCTCCTCGCGCTGACCGTCGCCGCCTGCTCCTCCGGGAGCTCCGCCGCCTCGCTTGCCGCCGCCTCGCCCGCCGCCGGCTCCGCCGCGGCCGCGACGTCGGCTCCTGCCGTCGAGCTCCAGGTCTACGCCGCCGCCTCGCTCGCATCGGCGCTGGACAAGGCCGCCACCGCCTACGAGGCGGAGAACCCCGGCCTGACCGTCACCGCGTCCACGGACTCGTCGGCGGCTCTCGAGACCAAGATCGAGCAGGGCGCCCCGGCGGACGTGTTCCTGTCCGCCGACACCGCCAATCCCCAGAAGCTCGTGGCCGCGGGCCTGGCGGCCGGGGCCATGTCGGTCTTCGCGGGCAACAAGCTGACGGTCATCGTCCCGGTCGCCAATCCGGCCGGGATCGCGTCGCCGGTGGACCTCGCCAGGAGCGGCGTCAAGATCATCGCCTGCTCGGACGCCGTTCCGATCCAGAAGTACACCGTGCAGTGGCTGGCCAAGGTCAGCGCGCTGCCGGCCTACGGAGCGGACTTCGCGACCAGGTTCGACGCCAACGTCGTCTCCCGCGAGGACAACGTGAGCGCCATCGTCGCCAAGGTGGGACTGGGGGAGGGCGACGCCGGCGTCGTCTACGTGACGGACGCCAAGACCTCCACGCAGGTGGCCACGGTGGACATCCCGGCCGCCGAGAACGTCCGGGCCGCCTACGGCGGCGTGGTGGTCAAGGCATCTGCGCACGCGGATGCCGCCGCCAAGTTCCTCGGCTGGCTGACCGGCGCCGAGGGCCAGCGGATCCTCGCGTCGTTCGGGTTCCTGCCGCCGGCCGGCTGACACGCGTGGCCGTCCGCGCCGCCGCCTCGTCGTCCCGCTCGCGCGGAGGCCGCCTCGACTCGAGCGCGGCGGTCGCCGTGCTGTCCCTGGTGGCGGCGCTCGTCCTCGGCCTGCCAGTGGTGGCGCTGGTGGCCAGGGCGCTGCTGAACGGCTCGCTGGCCGCCACCGCCGGCATGCCGGTCGTGCTCGACGCGCTCGCCCTGAGCCTGGTCACCACGGCCGCCAGCCTTGTGCTCATGGTGGCGCTGGGCACGCCGCTCGCGCTCGTGATGGCACGTCGCCGGTTCCCGGGCTCGTTCCTGCTCGAGACCGTCATCGACCTGCCGATCGTGCTGCCGCCGTCCGTGGCGGGGCTCGCCCTGCTGCTCCTCCTGGGTCGCAATGGCGCGCTCGGGGCACAGCTCCGCGCGCTGGGCATCGAGCTGCCGTTCACCACGGCGGCGGTCGTCATCGCCCAGGCGTTCATCGCCGCGCCGCTCTTCATCCGCTCGGCACGGACGGGCTTCGCGAGCGTGGACCACGACCTCGAGGACGCGGCGCGCGTGGACGGTGCCAGCGAGCGCGCGGTGTTCCTCCGCATCACCGTGCCGCTGGCCGGGAGCGCGCTGGCGGCGGGGCTCGTGATGGCCTGGGCGCGGGCGCTGGGGGAGTTCGGCGCCACGATCATGTTCGCGGGCAACGTGGAGGGCCACACCCAGACGCTGCCTCTGCTGGTCTACAGCGAGTTCGGGGCCGGCAACCTCGAGACCTCCGTTGCCGCAGGCGCCATCCTGGCGCTCGCCGCGTTCGGCGTGCTGGTGGCCGTGCGCCTGCTGCACTGGGGCCGCGTCCTCGACCTGCGGTCGATCGCGTGACGCGCCAGCTCGAGCCCGTCACCTTCCGCCCGATCGGCGTGGTGCGGTCGCCCTTCGCCGACCCCGACGGCATGCCCATCCAGGCGTCGGGCGCGGGAGGCGCGCGCGGCACCATCGAGGTGGACCCGGCTCTCGCTGACGGGCTGGCGGGTCTGGAGGGCTTCAGCCACCTGGTGCTGATCTACCACCTTCACCGCGTCCGGCGGCCGCGACTGGTCGTCACCCCGTTCCTCGACACCGAGACGCACGGCATCTTCGCCACGCGCTCGCCCGCGCGGCCCAATGCGATCGGCCTGTCCACGGTGCGCCTGCTGGCGGTCCGGGGCACGACACTGGAGATCGCCGACGTGGACGTCCTCGACGGCACCCCACTGCTGGATCTCAAGCCCTACGTGCCCGCGTTCGACGACCGCCCCGGCGCGCGGATCGGCTGGTTCGAGGGCCGGGCGGAGCGGGCCGGCGAGACGGTGTCGGACGACCGGTTCCGCTAGGTTCGGGGCCCGGGGCGGCGGCGGCCGCCCCGGGCGGGACGTCGAAGCGGGCTGTCAGCCGGGTCGGGCTGCCGAGCCGGCGCGGGCCGTCAGCCGGGGCGCCGACGCCGATTCGCGGCCGTGCGACGGACGCTCAGGGCCCGGATCGCGCGGCGCCAGCCGTCGTGGCGGGCCGGCGGCTCCACGTCAAGGTGACATGCCCACTGCGGCACCTTCTCGGCGGCCTCGGGCGGCAGCGGCGACTCGCTCACCCGAACCGCCGCGACGCCTCGGCGGGCGTGACCCTCGGGCCCACCCCGAACCGGACGATCGCTCGCCAGGACGGGAGCGCCTGGCCCCGGGTCAGCTCGAGGCGGCGGACGGCCAGCGCGGCCGCCAGCGGGTCGCGCGCGAGCACGTTCATGGCGTCGGGGAAGGCCTCGGGGATCGGCGATCGGAGGTCGAGCTCAGCCGCCGATCCGATCCCGGCCAGGTCCGCGCGATGCGCGGCGACGGCCCTGATGAAGGCGGGCGATCCCCACTGTGCCGGCGGTGCCTCCCCGCGGTCCACGATATGGAGGAGGGCGGATGCGAGCAGGCGGGTCGGCGAGACGGGACCGGGCCCGGCCGCGGGACGCGGCGTCTCGGTGCGCAGGTCGGGTGCTGTCATGCCGGCAGCGTCGGAGGGCGCCGTTGCCGGGGCTTGAACGGACCGTGAAGGTTCGCGCGGCCCGCGGTGCCGCCGCGCGTGATAGCAATCGGGGAACCCACGCGTCTGGAGGTACCCGCCCTGCGCATCGTGGTGGTCGAGGACCACGACATCGGCACGGCCGTCCGAGCCGGTCTCGGCGCCCGGCATCGGGGGCCCTGGTCCTGATCGACACGGCCTGCACGCTGCCGATATCGGCGGCCGCCTAGGCGCAGAGCGGGCCCGCCGTCCAATGGACGGCGGGCCCGCTCGCCTTCTGGCGGGTCGGTTTGTCCGGTGGCTACTCCTCGCCGTTGAACTGGTGGTCCACGTTGCCGGCCGGGTCGGCGTGGCCGCCGGGGCCGTCGGCCTCGGTGGCGGAGCCGGTCTCGCCGGACGTCTCGGTTGCGGACTCGGCGCCGGTCGCGGCGCCGCTCGACAGGGTGGCCTTGTTGCCGGTCGCGGTGACCGCCATGGCCGGGACGATGGCGCCCGCGGCGCCGGTGGCGTTGGTGTCAGGGGTGGTCTGGTCGCCCGACTGGACGTTGTCGGCGTCCGGCGCCGTCGCGGACTCGGCGCCGGTGGCGTTGGTGTCAGGGGTGGTCTGGTCGCCCGACTGGACCTGGACGTTGTCGGCATCGGTGGCCGCTGGCGTCTCGGCCGCGACGGCGGTCGTGATGGCCGGTGCGACGGACACGACGGCTGGATGGGCGGTCTGCGTCGCCGCGAACACGTTGGATGCCCCGGCGACCATCAGGACGGCCGCCGCCGCGACGGCCGGAACCTTGAGCTTGCCAAGCGTCATGGGTGAACGCTCCTTGAGGGGACCGGGTCACTCGCCCGGTCACGGCGTGAACCGTGCTCCCGCCACGGTGAATCGCCGGCGAATCCCGGCGCTCGCGGGATTCATCCGCCATTCACGCGGCGAGCCGATACTGGACGCATGAAGCTGCTGGTCCTCGAGGACGACCTCGGCCTCCGCTCCGCGCTGCGCCGCGGCTTCCGACGCGCCGGGCACACAGTTGACGATGCCGGCACCCTCGGCGACGCGCGCTGGCACGTGGCGGAGTCCACCTACGACGTGCTGGTCCTGGACGTGATGGTGCCCGACGGCGACGGGTTCGGCTTCTGTCGCGAGCTCCGCGAGGCGGGGAACCCGACGCCTGTCCTGTTCCTCACCGCCCGTGACGCCGTTGACGATCGCGTCCGGGGCCTCGACGTCGGCGCCGACGACTACCTCGTCAAGCCGTTCGCCTTCGAGGAGCTCCTCGCGCGCGTCCGGGCGCTCGCGCGCCGCGGGCCGACGCCCCGCCCCATCCGGCACGTCGTCGGGGCGCTCGAGGTGGACCCGGCCGCCGGCCGCGCGACGCTCGCGGGGCGCCCGCTGGACCTGACGGCGCGCCAGTTCGCCCTGCTCGCCCTGTTCGCCAGCCGAGCCGACCAGGTGCTGACGCGATCCCAGATCCTGGACCAGCTCTGGGATTGGGCCTTCGACGGCGACCCGAGGATCGTGGACGTCTACGTGAACGCCCTGCGCCGGTCGCTGGGCGACGGGCCGGGCGCACCGCGGCTGGAGACGATCAGGGGCGCCGGCTACGCGCTGCGCCCGGCGGCGTCGGGCCGCCCGCCCGCCCGGTGACGATCCGGCGCCGTCTCGCGCTGGCGTACGCGATCGGGGTCGCCGCGACGGTCGCCCTGGTCGCCCTGGTCGTCTGGTGGCAGATGGCGGCCGCGCTCCGCAGTGGCCTCGAGGAGGCGCTGGCCACCAAGGCCGACGCCGTCGCGACCTCGCTCGAGAACAACGGCCAGGTGGGCCTCCAGGAGACCGACACCGGGGCCGCCGCCATGTTCGTGGAGCTGCTGGCCCCGTCCGGCGCGGTGGTGGACGCGACCGCGAACACGCCGGCCGGGCTGCCCGCCACCAGCGGCGAGGTGGCGACAAGCGGCCATCGCTATCTGGTCCGGATCGCCACTGCCGCCGACGGCACCGTCATCGTCGTGGGGGCGGACCTCGCGGGCACGGACGCCACGCTCCGATCGCTCGAGGGCCTCCTGCTCGCCACGGGCCTCGCCGCGGGCGTCCTGTCCACACTCGCCGGCTGGTACCTGTCGGGCCGCGCGCTGCTGCCGCTCCGGCGCCTCGCGCGCGTCGCCGCCCGCATCGGCCCCACCGGGCTCTCGCGCCGCCTCACCCGCCCGGCGCAGTCCGACGAGGTGGCGCAGCTCGCCGACACCCTCAACGCGATGCTCGACCGCATCGACGAGCTGGTCGCACGCCAGCGGCGGTTCGTGGCCACGGCGTCGCACGAGCTCCGGACCCCGCTCTCGGCGCTGCGCGTCGAGCTGGACCTGGCTGACGACCCCGGCAGCACCCGGGAGGAGCTGCTCGAGGCCGTGCAGGCCGCCCAGGGACAGGCGGTCCGCCTCACGGAGCTCTCGTCGAGCCTGCTCGGCCTCGCGTCGGTGGCGTCGGACGGGCAGGCCCTGGCCCTCTCGGAGTTCAGCGTTGATGACCTCGCCGAGGGCGTGGCCCGCTCGGTGCGGGCGCTCGCCCGTGAACATGACGTCGAGGTCCGGGTGCGCACCGACGCCTCGACCGTCACCTCCGACCGGGTCCGGCTGGAGATCGCCGTCGGCAACCTCGTGCGCAACGCGATCGTCCACGGCGGGCGGGGCGGGACCGTCGAGCTCGACTGCCGCACGGTGCCAACCGAATCCGGGCCGCTGCTGCGAGTCGAGGTAGCCGATCGCGGACCCGGTTTCGGCCTCGCCGACCCGGCCACGCTGTTCGAGCCGTTCGCGCGCGGGGTGACGCGTGCCCCGGGCTCCGGGCTCGGCCTGGCGACCGTGGCCGAGGC
>JAKAHL010000222.1 GCA_021815005.1 Chloroflexota bacterium | reverse complement strand
GCGGATCACCAGCGCGGCCAGGTCGTCCGGGCGAACGGCGGCCAGCGCCCCGCCGTAGCGGCCGATCGGCGTGCGAACGGCATCGATGATCCAGGCCTCGTGGGCGGTGCGCGGCAGCGTATCGGACATGGAGCGGATTGTAGGGACGGCGGGGCCGGGGCCGGCGCGCGATTCGAACTGCGGGGTCCGGGCCGCAGCGGGAATATCGTCAGCGCCCGGTCCAGACCGCCGGGCGCTTCTCCAGGAACGCGGCCATGCCCTCGCGCTGGTCGGCCGTGGCGAACAGGTCCTCGAACGCGCGGCGCTCGACGCGCAGCCCCTCGGCCAGGCCCAGGTCCTGGGTCGCCACGACCGCGGCCTTCGCGGCGCGCACCGCGAGCGGTGGCATCGAGGCCACCCTGGCGGCCAGCTCCAGCGCGGCGGCGAGCGTGTCCGCGGCCGGCACCACCCTGGTGACAAGACCGAGGCGATCCGCCTCCGCCGCGTCAATACGCCGGCCGGTCAGGATCAGCTCCATCGCCCGCGCCTTGCCGATCGCCCGCGTCAGGCGCTGGGTGCCGCCGGCGCCCGGGATCACGCCGATGAGGATCTCCGGCTGGCCGAACGTGGCGTCGTCGCCCGCCACCAGCATGTCGCAGGCCATCGCCAGCTCGCAGCCGCCGCCCAGCGCGAAGCCGCGCACCGCCGCGATGGTCGGCGTCGCCAGGGCCGCCACCCGGTCCACCGCCGAGAACGGGTCCGCCCCGCGCAGCGACTCGACCGTCGCCACGGAGAGCTCCCGCACGTCCGCGCCGGCCGCGAACGCCCGCGACCCCGCCCCGGTGATCACGATCGCGCGACAGGCCGGGTCGGCGTCGAGCGCGGCCAGCTTGGCGTCGAGCTCCGCGATCAGGTCGTACGAGAGGGCGTTGAGCGCCTCGCGCCGGTCGAGCGTGACCAGGGCCACGCCGGGCTGCGGCGGCTCGCCCGCCGGAAACGCCACGTGGACGAGCTCGCGCTGCGTGTCCTCGGTCATCGGGATGCCTCCTCCGGCTGCTCGCCCGGGCGCCCGGCGGTCGCCGCGTACCGCTCGGCCCGCGCCGTCGCCGTGTCGTGAGTGGAACGATAGAACCCCGCGAGCGCCTCGTTCACGATCGCCGGGCGGCGCGCGGTCGCCTCGTGGCCGCAGTCGGGGACGATCAGCAGGCGGGCGTCGGGCAGCTGGCGCTTCAGGCCCCAGACGTGGTCCACGGGTGCGAACGGGTCGCGATCGCCGGCGACCACCAGGGTTGGGGCGGTCACCCGGCGCAGGTCCGCCGGGCCGAGCAGGTTCTGGCTCGCGATGGCGGCGCCGATCGCCGGCAGCAGCCGCTCCCACGCGCCCTCCCCCTGGACCGGGTCGTGGCGGCGGTCGAGGACCTCCGCCCACGCGGGGTCCGTGCGCTTGATGCGGTCCGCGTCGAACAGGCGGCGCGCCACCGAGGCGCGCGGCTCCGGCTCCGGCGTGATGCCGATCACCACCAGCGTCAGCACGCGGTCTGGCCAGCGGCTGGCCACCCCGAGCGCGGTGCCGCCGCCCATCGAGAAGCCCATCAGGTGGACGGCGCCCAGTCGCAGCGCGTCGGCGAAGGCGATCGTGTCGTCGAGAAGCCAGTCGTAGGCGAACCCGTCGGCCGGATCCCAGCGCGTGGCGCCGTGGCCGCGCGCGTCGGGGAGGTAGCAGGTGAAGTCCTTGCGAAACCGCGCGAGCTGGTGGCCGAAGTCCAGGCGCCCGCCTGACGACGCGCCGTGGAGCAGCAGCAGCGGCGGGCCTTCCCCCATCACCTCGTAGCCGATGTCGAGCCCGTTGGCCCGGACCTGCGGCACACCTCGCCTCGCGCTGGCGCCGGGCTGTCAGTCGCCCGCGTCACCCGCGGATTCGGGCTTGCCCGCCACCTGCGCAGTGGACGCGCGCTCGATCCGCAGATAGCGGCGACGGTGGTACAGCAGCGGCGGGGCGTCCGGCTCGGCCACGGTGGCCGCCTCCACCGACGCGACGAACACCAGGTGGTCGCCGAGCTCGATCCGCTGGACCACCCGGCACTCGAGCGACGCCGTCGTGCCGCCGATGAGCGGCAGCCCCGTCTGGCCGGGGAACCACGACGCGCCGCAGAACGCGGCCCGGCTGGGGGTCACGTTCGCGCCCGCGAAGCAGTCCGAGAGCCACTGCTGGTCCTCGGCGAGCACGTTGACCGCGTAGCGGCCCGTCGCCTCGACCATGGGCACGATGTACCGGCGGCGGTCGAGCGCGATCGC
This sequence comes from Chloroflexota bacterium, assembly GCA_021815005.1. GTDB lineage: Bacteria > Chloroflexota > Limnocylindria > Limnocylindrales > CSP1-4 > CAIXZV01. The sequence goes on along the minus strand of JAKAHL010000222.1, from coordinate 1,653 downwards.
CACCAGCGGCGGCTCGAGGCTCATCGACGCGAACGCGTTCACCGTGATGCCGACCGGCTTGTCGCCGTCGAGCGCGGTCACGACGGTCACGCCGGTGGCGAACTGGCCGATGGCGGCGCGGAACTCGGCGGGATGCACGCTCACGCGAGCAAGGATACGCGGACGGCCGCCTGCGACGGGTGCGGTGTCCCGCACGCGCCTCGCGCCGGTCGCTCGTTCCGCCATCCGGCCCATCCATCCGGCCCGTCCCGACACCCCGGCGCCCGCACTACCATCGCCGCCATGAGCGACGAGACTGCCCCGACCCCGGCCACCCGCATCGAACGCGATTCCATGGGCGAGATGGAGGTGCCCGCCAACGCGATGTACGGCGCCTCCACCCAGCGCGCCGTCCTCAACTTCCCGATCTCCGGCCAGCGGATGCCGCGGCGCTTCCTGCGCGCGCTCGCCATGGTCAAGATCGCCGCCGCCGAGACCAACGTCGGCCTGGGGCTGATCGACGCCGCCAAGGGCGAGGCGATCAAGTCGGCCGCCGCCGAGGTGGCCGAGGGCAAGTGGGACGACCACTTCCCCATCGACGTCTACCAAACGGGCTCGGCCACCTCCACCAACACCAACATGAACGAGGTGATCAGCCACCTCGCCTCGGCGCGCCTGGGCGGGGCGAAGGTCCACCCCAACGACGACGTCAACAAGTGCCAGTCCTCCAACGACACGATCCCGACGGCGCTCCAGCTGTCCGGCGCCGTGGCGATCGAGGAGGAGCTCATCCCCGCCCTCGTGGACCTGCAGCACGCCCTGGCCGCCAAGTCCACCGAGTTCTGGGACATCGTCAAGACCGGCCGCACCCACCTCCAGGACGCCACGCCCATCCGGCTCGGGCAGGAGTTCGCGGGCTACGCGGGCCAGGTGGAGGAGGCCATCCGGCGCGCGCAGGCGGCCCGCGACGAGCTGCTCGTCGTCCCGCTCGGCGGCACCGCGGTGGGCACCGGCATCAACGCCCACCCCGAGTACGCGGCGCGCGCCTGCGGCCACCTGTCCGAGATGACCGGCGTGCTCGTCCGCGAGGCGCCGAACCACTTCCACGCCCAGGCGACGCTCGACGCGGCCATCGCCGCGCACGGCGGGCTGCGGGCCATCGCCCTGGGCCTGTGGAAGATCGCGTCGGACATCCGGCTGATGGGCATGGGCCCCCGCGCCGGGCTCGCCGAGCTGGCCCTGCCGGAGACGCAGCCGGGCAGCTCGATCATGCCGGGCAAGGTGAACCCGGTGATCGTGGAGTCGCTCACGATGGTCGTGGCCCGCGTCGTGGGCAACGACGCCACCGTGGCGTTCGGCCAGACGGGCTCGTTCCTGGAGCTCAACGTGATGCTCCCGGTGACCGCGTACGCAATGCTGGAGTCGATCGCGCTGCTCGCCGCCTCGGCGCGCAACTTCCGGATCAGGCTGGTCGAGGGTCTCAAGGCCACCGACCGCGGGCCGAAGCTCGTGGAGCAAGGGCTGATGCTCGCCACCGCGCTGGCGCCGGAGATCGGCTACGACGCCGCGGCGGCGATGGCCAAGGAGGGCTTCAAGACCGGGCGGACGATCCGCGAGCTGGCGCTCGAGAAGGGGATCGCGCCCGAGCGGCTCGACGACCTGCTCGACCCGGCC
>JAKAHL010000221.1 GCA_021815005.1 Chloroflexota bacterium | reverse complement strand
GCCAGCGCCGGGTCCCCCGCCGCGGAGGGCTGCGACGCCGTCGTCGCGACGGTGGAGACGGACCGAAGCTGGTGCCACACCGTCGGCTACGTCTCGCCGCTCGCCGCCGCTTGCGTCACGGCCGCGCTCATCGCCGGTCGCCAGCCCGAGCCGGCGCAGCTCCGCCAGCGGCTCGCGACCGGCCTCGCCGCCGCGTGGGGCCACCACGGCGTGATGGGCAACGCCGCGGCGCGGGCACGACACCTCGTCGTCATCGCGTCGGGCGCCGACCGGATCACGGCGCGCGAGCTCGCCCTCAAGGTGGAGGAGGCTGCCTGGCTGCCCTCGACGTACCGCAACCTGGAGACCTTCCTGCACGGCCACTTGCCGGCAACCGGCCAGGAGACCGCGCTCGTGCTCGTGCTGCTCGAGCAGGCCGCGCTCGAGCAGCGGGCCGCCCGGGCGCGCCAGGCGCTCGCCGCGGCCGAGGTGGTGGGCATGCGCCCGTCAGCGATCCTCGGCGAGGCCGCGGCCCGGCTCATCCCCGAGCAGCTCACGCCGGGCGGCCGGGCGGTCATCCCCGAGCTGCCCGCCATGGCCAACGCGCCCGCCGCGCTGCTCGGCGCCGCCGCGCCGCTCCAGCTGCTCACCCTGGCCATCGCCGCGGCCCGGGGCACCAACCCCGACCCGATCCGCCGCGACGACCCGCGCTACCTGCGGGCCGCCGAGGCGGCCGACTCGCCGGCCTGACCCGGTCCCGGACCCAGGGCGCTCGGAGGCTGGCGCTCGGCGGGGCTCAGAACAGCGCCTCGGCCATCAGGTCCAGCATCTCGAGGTCGCGGGGCAGGAAGTCCTGGAGCACCAGCCGCTCCGCGCCCGCGGCCTCGAACCGCGCGACCTGGGCGCGGGCCTGACCCGGCGAGCCCCACACCCAGCGCGGCGTCCGCTCGCCCAGCCACGCCTCGAAGGCGTCCCCTTCGTCGCCGAACGCGGCGGCCAGCTCGGCCGTCCGTCGCCTGAGCTGGTCGGCGTCGCGCCCGAGGAGGACGCCCGCCATCACCGAGCGCGCCAGCGTCCTCGGATCTCGGCCCACGGCCCGGCACGCGTCGTCCAGCCGGGCGAACGCGACGACGGCCTCGTCCGGGCTCGACGAGGACAGGTTGAACTCGTCCGCGTAGCGCGCGGCGATGCGGTACCCGCGCGGTGTCCCGCTCCCGCCCGTGATCAGGCGGGGCCGCCCGCCGTCGCGCCCGGCGATCGTCCCCGGCCTCGGCCGGAAGAGCGCGTCGCGCACGGTGTAGTGCCGGCCCTCGTACGACCAGCCGTCGGGGCCCTCCCAGAGCCCGTGGAGGATCTCGAGCGTCTCCTCCAGCCGCTCGGCGCGCTCCCCGACCGGCGGGAACGGCAGGCCGTGGGCCTCGTGCTCGTGCTGGTGCCAGCCGGCGCCCACCCCGACCTCGAGGCGGCCCCCCGCCATCTCGTCCACGGTGACCGCCAGCTTGGCCAGGTTGCCGGGAGCGCGGAAGGTCACCGGCGACACCAAGGTGCCCAGCCGGATCGCGGAGGTCTCGCGGGCCAGCCCGGCCAGCACCGCCCACGCGTCGGTGGTGGGGTTGCCCGCGGCGCCCGGGAAGCTGTCGTAGTGGTCGGATCGGAACAGGGTCTCGAAGCCGAGCGACTCGGCGCGCCGGGCAACGGCGAGCTGCTCCGCGTAGCTCAGGCCCTGCTGCGGCTCGATCATCAGCGCGAAGCGCATCGGCGGTCCTCCATGGACAGGCCCTTTCGATTGACAGGACTATTCGGGTGCTGTAAATACTTCACGTGACACAAATCTCTGTCGACCCCGATCCGCAGGCGGAGCGTCGCCGAGCGGCGCAGGCGGTCCTGGCCGAGCTCGCCCTCGCCGTCGGGTCCCTGCGCTGCGCGGGCTCGCAACGGCTCGTCAAGCTTGGCGTCAGCATGACCCATTTCCACGTGCTGACGCTGCTCCGGCACCACGAGGCGATGCCGATCGGCCACCTGGCCGAGACCCTCGACGCGTCGATGTCGAGCGCCACCGGGATCATCGACCGCATGGAGGAGCGCGGCCTCGTGCAGCGAGTCCGCGTGCCCGACGACCGGCGGATCGTCCTTGTGCAGCCCACCCAGGCGGGGCTCGACCTGGTGGACGAGGTGGAGCTGGTCAAGAGCGACGTCATGGTCGCGGCCCTCGCCCGCCTGGACGCGGCGCAGCTCGAGCGCGTCCGGGCCGCGGCATCCGATATCGGTGCCGCGCTCGAACAGGAGCTGGCGGCGACAGGCGGCCTCGCCGTCGGCGCCCACGGCCACGCGCTCGCCCACGCCCACAGTCCAGCCCGGCCCCTCCCGGACCATCCCGCCCCCTGACGGGGAGGCCCCCACACCCGCCCCGCGGACGCCCAGCCCGCCCGAAAGGAAGATCCCCTTGGAACCCATGCTGCTCGACGAGCCGGAGACGCCGGACCTCGCCCACGACCCTGCGCTGGGGCTGCCCCGGCGCACCAAGTTCGAGATCCTGGGCGCCATCCTGCTGGCGATGTTTCTGGGCGCCCTGGACCAGACGATCGTCGGTCCGGTCCTGCCGCGGATCGTGGGCGACCTCAACGGGGCCGACTACTACACCTGGGTCGTGACCGCATACCTGCTCACGAGCACCGTGACCGTGCCGATCTACGGCAAGGTGTCCGACCTGTACGGGCGCCGGCCGCTGCTCATGGTGGGCATCGTGCTGTTCGTGATCGGGTCCGCCCTCTCGGGCCTGAGCCAGACCATGTGGCAGCTGATCCTGTTCCGCGGCCTCCAGGGGCTCGGCTCGGGCGCGCTCTTCCCCATCGCGCTCGCGGTCATCGGCGACCTGTTCACGCCGGCCGAGCGCGGCAAGTACCAGGGCCTGTTCGGGGCGGTGTTCGGCGTGGCGTTCCTCCTCGGCCCAGGGCTGGGCGGCTACCTCACCGACACCCTGAGCTGGCACGCCGTGTTCTACGTCAACGTCCCGATCGGCATCCTCGCGCTGATCGTGATCGCCGCCCTGCTGCCCAACGTCCGCAAGGAGGGCGCCCAGGCGAGGATCGATGTCCTCGGCACGCTGACCCTGGTGGGCGGCCTGGTGCCGATCCTGGTGGCGCTGACCGTGGCCGAGAACGGCGACTGGTCCAACCCCTGGGTCTGGGGCGAGATCGCGCTGGGGGTGGTGCTCCTGGCCGTGTTCATCTGGGCTGAGCGCCGGGCCGCGGAGCCCATCATCCCGCTCCACCTGTTCCGCAGCCGCACCTTCAGCGCGTCGATGGTGGCGGTGTTCCTGGCCACCTTCGGGTTCGCCGCGGCGACCATCTTCCTGCCTCTGTTCTACCAGGTCGTGGAGGGCGCCTCGGCGACCGAGTCCGGGTACAAGCTGCTGCCGTTCCTCGTCGGCCTCATCTTGAGCTCAATCCTGTCGGGCCAGATCGTGGCCCGGACCGGCCGCTACAAGTGGGTCCTGCTGGTGGGCATGGTGCTGTTGACGGTCGGCCTCGCGCTGATGACGCAGCTGCGCTTCGACACCCCCGACACGACCCTGTGGGCCTGGATGTTCGTGGCCGGCCTGGGCGTCGGCCCGACGTTCGCCGTGTTCACGATCGTGGTCCAGAACGCCGTGCCGTTCCACGAGCTCGGCACGGCCACCAGCGACCTGACGCTGTTCCGCCAGATCGGCACCACGGTCGGGCTGACGATGGCGTTCACGCTGTTCACCAACAACCTGACCTGGAACCTGCTGCGGACCGAGATCATCGGCCGCGGCGCCCCCGCCCAGTACGTGCCGGCGACGGCACCCGCCGGCTTCAGCTCCAGCGCGCTCACCGACCCGCTGGGGGCGACCAGCGCCCTGAGCTTCCTCACCCAGCTCCCGTCCCAGTTGCAGGCGCTGTTCCTCCAGGGGTTCCACAGCGCCTTCACGATCGCCATCGCCAACTCGATGTGGCTCGGGGTGGG
>JAKAHL010000220.1 GCA_021815005.1 Chloroflexota bacterium | reverse complement strand
TGACGCATGCGGCCTACGCGCACGGATTGGCGCTGGCGCTGCCCGAAAAGGTTGAAATGGCGCGCCCGACAGGATTCGAACCTGCGACCTTCGGCTCCGGAGGCCGACGCTCTATCCGCTGAGCTACAGGCGCGCGATGTGCGGTCCGGGACCGCGGGGAGCAAGGATACAGCCCCCGACGGGATTGATCGACCTCCAGCCGGGCGTCTCGATTGGACTGGAACGCCGTCCACCACGTCCTGCCCGCCCAGGCACCTGCGCCCCCGGCGGCGTCGAGGACTGCCTCGCTCGCCCAGACCGACGGCGGCCAGCCTTGACCGGACCCGTGTCGAGCGCTAGGGTTACTTGGTAATCAGTTGCAGGTGCAAACCGTTGTCGTTCTCACCGCCGAACCCCGCCGACCGGCGCATGGAGGAACTCCAGGCGGTGGCGCACGCGTCGGGCTTTCGGCTCACCCACCAGCGCGTGGCGATCCTCCAGGCCGTGGCCCGGATGGACCAGCACCCCGATGCGGAGACGGTGTGGCGGTCGGTCCGCTCGCGGATCCCCACACTGTCGCTGACCACCGTGTACCGAACGCTCTGGCTCCTGGCGGACGCCGGCGTGGTGGTCGCGGTGGCCCCCGGCGGTGGCCGCGTGCGCTTCGACGTCAACCTCGAGCCCCACGCGCACTTCGTGTGCATCCGCTGCGGCGCCACGCGCGACCTGACGGCCTGCGACGAGTCGCTCGCGTGCATCGCCGACCGGGCGAGCTCGCTTGGCAGGGTGGTCACCACGTCCGTGGAGGTGCGGGGGATGTGCGCCGAGTGCGAGCGGGCCGCGCCGGGCCGGTCGGGGACCGGACGACGCGCAGCCGCCTCCACCCCAGGCGGAACCAGATGACGAGGCGGACCGCTCCGATCGCTGTCCGCGCGCGACCGGCGCCGACCCGACGGGACCGCCCGCGGCCGTGCGGCGGGCGGGACCACGGACATGGCGCGGCCGCCTCGAGATGCAGGTCGGCCTGACGCGCGAGCGAGCGTCCCCTCGCCGCGTCATCGCCGCCAGGAACCAGCGGCGGCCCTCGCCCGGGGGTCGCCAAGCAGAAAGGAACGGCAGCAATGGTGATGGAGACTGAGACCCGACCGGTGGGCCTGCCGCGGCTGAACGAGCCGGCGCCCGACTTCGAGGCCGTGACGACCCAGGGGACGCTCACCCTGGCCGACTTCCATGGCCGATGGCTGATCCTGTTCTCGCACCCGGCCGACTTCACGCCGGTCTGCACGACCGAGTTCATGGCCTTCGCCGAGATCTACCCCGACCTCCAGGCGCGCGGTGTCGACCTGCTCGGCCTGTCGATCGACAGCGTGTTCTCGCATATCGCCTGGGTGCGCAACATCGAGGAGAAGACCGGGGTCCACATCCCGTTCCCGATCATCGCCGACCTCAACAAGGAGGTCGCCTCTGCCTACGGCATGCTCATGCCGGGCGAGAGCAAGACCGAGACCTCGCGCTGCGTCTTCTTCATCGACCCCAAGGGCACGCTCCGGGCGATGATCTACTACCCGCTCTCGCTCGGCCGCAACATGGCCGAGATCCTGCGCGTGATCGACGCGCTCCAGACCGCGGACGCGCACGGCGTCGCCACCCCGGCGAACTGGACGCCGGGCGCCAAGGTGATCGTCCCGGCGCCGAACACGCAGGAGCTGGCCGAGGAGCGCGTCAAGGCCGGCTACGAGTGCGTCGACTGGTACCTGTGCAAGAAGGACATCTAGTCCGATGGCGTGCGTGAACCCCGACGGCACGGTCAGCGCCTCCGCCAAGGCCATCCTTGCGGCGCTCGACCGGGCTTCGGCTCCCGAAGACGTGGCGGCTGCCGCCAACCTGCCGCTGTTCCGTGTCCGGAGCGCCATGCGCGAGCTGGTCGCCGCCGGGTTGGTCGTCGCCACCGACAGCGGCCATGCCCTGACCCCCGAAGGGCGCAGGCGCCTCTGAGGTGCCCGGGACCGGGCGGCGTGGGCCGCCCGGTCCCGAATGCAGCCGGCGCGGGCTACCCGTTGGCGGCGATGAGGGCGGCCTCCACCGGGGCCAGGTCCACTGCCTGTGGCGACATGGTGATCAGCGCAAGGTCGCCGCGCCGGAACACCGCCACGGAGCCGCCGTTCATGGCCCCGAACGACACGGGCACCGCCCCGATCAGCTGGGACGTGAACGTGGACTCGGCGCCCATCGAGAGGTCGGTGATGACCTGCGCGTAGATGCTGTCGCTGAGCGTGCCGCGCGGGAACGCCACCAGCATCACGTAGGCGGCCACGGTGCCGCTCTGCTGCACCGCCTTGACGGCCACGTGGACGGCCGAGCCGAACGCCCCGAGGTCCTTGGCGATGCCGGCCTGAATCGTGGTCGCCTGCGCGGCCGGCAGGTCCGCGAGCGAGTACGGCGCGCCGATCGCCAGGCTCAGCGTGTCCGAGGCGGACGATGCGGGGCCTGACGCGGCCGGCGCGGAGGACGCGACCGTCGCGGCCGTCGATGCGGTGGCGGCGGCGGAGCCGCCGCAGGCGGCGACCAGCGCGGCGAGCCCGAGCAGGCTGGCGGCGAGGCGGCGGCTCACGGCTGGTTGCGGCATCGGGTTGCTCCAGGCGGCGCCGGCGACCCGGCGCGCGGGTGACGATGGGTGCGGACGGCCGCTCGCGCCGGGAGTCGGGAGGGCGGCGCCTGCGCCACAGTTTGCCTTAAACGCCCGAGGCGGCCCTTGCGGGCCGCCTCGGAAGCTGTCCCGGTGAAGGTGTCCGCCTAGACGGACCTTCTGCCACGCTCCGTGATCATCTATCGCGTCGGCTTAACCGACTACCCTAACCCAACCTACCCATGATCGCGGTGCTGGGGCAGCGCTCGCTGACTGACAGCGAGGCATATCCTAGCGGTCCGCTGTGGATTGGGGAAGGGATTTAGTGGTCGGTTCGGTAAAAAAGCCTTAACCGATTCCGAGTCGCAACGTTTCCGGCGGATGGCCGGAAGACGCGGTCAGGCCTCGTCGTGGATGGTCACCGCAGTCATCGCGACCGGGCTGTCGGGCAGGTCGCGCGAGTTGCGCGGCGCGCCCACGATCTGGTCCACGATGGCGAGGCCCTTGGTCACCTGGCCGAACAGCGTGTAGTTCTTGGGCAGGCGGCCGGTGAGGTCCGCAGCGCAGATGAAGAACTGCGAGCCGTTGGTGTTGGGGCCGGCGTTCGCCATCGCGAGCGCGCCCTTGACGTAGTCGCCCTTGACCGGCTCGTCCTCGAAGCGGTAGCCCGGCCCGCCGGTGCCGACGCGGCCGGTGTCGAGCGCCGACTTCTTGCCGTACTGGCCGTCGCCGCCCTGGATCACGAAGCCCGGGATGACGCGGTGGAAGACGACGTCGTCGTAGAAACCGTCCTTGGCGAGCTTGACGAAGTTGGCGGACGCCTTGGGCGCGCTCTCGGTGAACAGGTCCACCTCGATGTCGCCGAGGTCGGTGGCGATGACGGCACGGGTCATGGGTTGCTCCTCTGCGCGGGGCCGGCGGGCACCGGCCGAAACGGGTCTGGATTGCCTGTCACGGGTTGCTGACGGCGACCTTGTCCATCGCCACGGGCTGGAGCGCCGTGTTGCTGGGGTCGCCCGAGTTGGGCATGGCGGCGATGGCGTCCACGACATCCATGCCGGACGTGACGTGGCCGAAGATCTGGTAGCTCTTGGGCAGGCTGCCGGTCAGGTCTGCGAGGACGATGAAGAACTGCGAGTTGGCGCTGTTGGGCTGGCCGGTCTTGGCCATGGCAACGGTCCCGCGCGTGTAGTCAGCGGTGACCGGCTCGTCCTGGATCGTGTAGGCGGGGCCGCCCGTGCCGACGCTCGCCATGTTCACCGCCGGCTCGCGGCCGTAGGTGCCGTCGCCGCCCTGGATCACGAAGCCGGGCACCAGGCGGTGGAACACGACGCCCGTGTAGTAGCCGCACTGGGCGAGCGCCACGAAGTTGCCGGCGG
>JAKAHL010000219.1 GCA_021815005.1 Chloroflexota bacterium | reverse complement strand
CTTCCTCTCCGCGGACTGGGCCCTGCTCACCGACGTCGCGCCTCCCGGCGAGGCCGGGCGCTACCTGGGCCTGTCCAACACGGTGACGGCCGCCTCGGCGGTGCTGGCCGTGGCGATCGGCGGTCCGGTCGCGGACCTCATCAACGGCATGCACTTCGGCGCCGGGTATCGCGCCGTCTTCATGCTGGCCGCGGTCGAGTTCGTGATCGGAGCCTGGGCGGTCACGCACGTCCACGAACCGGCCGCCGTACCGGAGGCGCGGTAGCGATGCCCGCCGATGCCGACCGTGCGGCGCCGCCCGGGGTCCTCGACCCGATCCTCGCGGCCTGGGAGGGGTTCGACCGGCGGCGGCGGAGGATCCGGCCCATGCGGCGCGAGGGGATCCTGGGGCTCGAGATGACCAGGCACCGCGGGCGCGCGGTCACGCTCGGCGACGGCACGGTCGTTGGGCGGGGCGACCTCGTCGGCGAGGTGCACCTGCTCAACCCGCGGGTCCGCGAGCTCGAGACCCGGGCCGGCCTCGCGGCCGCATATCGCGAGGCGCGGGCCGACCTGCGCGCGCTGGCGGCATGGTCGGAGGGCCGCCTCCCCGAGCGCCGGCCGGTGGCGCTGCACGGGGTCGGGATCATGGCGCGGCTGGCGTCGCGCGCGGGCTGGGAGCTGAGGCCCCGCGCGAGGACCCCCTGGCGCCGCGTGCAGGACTGGTATTTCCGGTGGCTGCTGGTCCACTGGTCGCCGGCGGGGCGCGAGCGGCTGCGGCACGGCCGTGGCCCGCTGAGCTCGGTCGACGCGTGGCTGTCCGGCCGCGCCCTCCAGGCTCGCTACGGCTCTCCCCGGGCCCCGTCTCGGTCGCGGTCGGATCAGGCCCCCGGCTCGACCTCGGGCAGCAACCCGTTGTAGCGGATCCCCTGGCGCGGCTCGACCATCCAGCCCGCCACGGTGTCGCGCCAGGCCAGGTAGTGGGGCGTCTCCCGGTGCGCCTGCGCGGCGGCGGCGTCCACGTACGCCTCGTAGAAGACGAAGCGCGTGGGGTCGTCGGCTGACTGCAGGACATCGAACCGGAGGTTGCCGGGTTCCCGGATCGACCCCTCGTGGTTGGCCCGGGTCACGGCGATGAACTCTTCCACGTGGTCGGGCAGCACGTGGATGTGAACGATCGTGACGTGCATGTGGGAACCCTCTCGCTGCGGATGACGGCGACGGGCCGACGCTGACGGGCCAGGGGCGCGCCGGCGGGCCCGCCGTCGGCGCGTCACGCGTGCGGCGCGTTACGCCTGCGGCAGCGGACGCTCCTCCAGCGGCACGTCCCAGTGCGCCTCGAGCAGCTCGAAGCGCCGCCGCTCCTCGGACCGGAACGTCTCCTGGTCCGGGTACAGCCGCAGGGCGAGCTCCGGTTCCGAGTGCTCCTCCATCGCGGCCCAGTCGCGCCAGGTGATCGTCACCAGGACGTCCCAGTCGGCGCGACCGTCGCCGTGGAAGCGCGGCTGGTACAGGCGCACGTCCAGGATGCGGCCGCCGCGCTGCTGCTCGCGCAGGATCGGCCAGTGGTTGCGCAGGAACAGCTCGATCCATTCGTCGTGACAGCCCCAGCGCACCCGGTAGTAGTAGGCCGCCGTCACCGGTTTCCCCGCCATGCGGTCCCTCCATCTCACTTCGACGTCGCGGCCGCACCGTACCACGGCGCGAGGTCAGCCCTCCCGGCTCACCTGGTCCACCAGCCGCTGCAGCGCCGGACGCAGCGAGGGCAGCGACGCGGGCGCGTGCCGGAGCGACACCAGCAGCGTCAGGCGCGGCTGGGCGCCGCGCAGCTCCAGCAGGACCACGTCCCCGAGCTGCGCGGCCGAGGCGGCGAGCCGGCTCATGGTGGCCGTTCCCTCGGCGTCGTAGGCCACCACGGCCAACCCTCCCGCCCCGGCATCGCCGCGGGTCCCGCCGGCGGCCACCGCCGCGCGCAACCCCGCCCGCCCGGTCCGGTGCCGCGGATCGGCCAGCAGGCCGACCCCGACCGGCGGCCTGTCGAGCTCGGCCTTGATGTCGAGCAGGTCGCCGCGTCCCTGCAGCGCCCAGAGCATCCACACCAGCAGCGCCTCGCGGGGGGCCATGAGCACCGTCGCGATGACCCGGCCGGTCCCTCGCACGGGCCGCTCGCCCTCGATGCGGATGACGCTGCGGCCGAGCCGGCGAACCCTGGCGGGACCGTCGGGGCCGGCCAGTGCCTCCCGGATCCCGGCAGCGAGCATCTGCGCGCGGCGCGCGTTGAGCACCCCGCCGACCGCGTACCCGCCGACCAGCAGCACCGCGAGGATGACGACGACCAGCGTGGCGCTATCCACTCGTGACCGCCCCCTCCGTGTTTGTAATGCGCCTGTTATTGCTCTTGCCTGTCGGCACGCTAACAGTAGCTCAGGTGGAGCCGCCGGCCGTGCGGCGGAACGGGCCGCACGGGCGTTCCAGGGCCGGCTTCCGGGCGAGGAGGTGTGGCGGCACGATCATCTCCGTCGTTCAGTGACCAGCTCGCCGCTCGGGGCCTCGCGGGTCCCGCTGCGGCTGGTGTCCACGACCTCGTGACCCTCGGAGCCAGCGGTGGGAGACGACGGCGTCCCGCCGGAGGGCTGCCCAGCCCGCCGGCTTGTTCCGGGGCCTTGGAAGGGAGTCACGCTTGGACACGCCCGCACTCTTCGTGGTCCTTGCCCTGATCGCGTACGGCGCGGCGTACCTCTGGTACTCGCGCTGGTACGACAGGGCGGTGTGGGCCCCGGATGCCGGAAGGACCACCCCGGCACACATGCTGATGGACGGGGTGGAGTACTTCCCCGTCAGCAAGTACGTGCTCTGGGGCTACCAGTTCAAGTCGGTGGCGGCGCTGGGGCCGATCCTCGGACCCTTCATCGCCATCCAGTACGGATGGCTGCCGGCGCTCGCCTGGATCATCATCGGCAACTTCTTCATCGGCTGGCTCCAGGACTACAGCTCGATCATGGTGAGCCTGCGGAACGAGGGACGCTCGTTCGGCCCCATCACCTATGACTTCATGGGTGCCCGCGGCCGGACCACCCTCCTCTGGTTCATCATCCTGTACCTGCTGATCATCTCGGCGACGTTCATCTTCTTCATCGCGACGTTCTTCAACATCTTCCCCGGCGTGTTCTGGGCGACCATGGGGGTGCTCATCACCGGGGTGATCGCGGGCCGGCTCCTGTACCGGCTGCGCTGGAACGTCGGCCTGGTCACCCTGCTGGCGCTGATCGGCGTCGCGCTGTCCATCTGGATATCGACCGACGTCGGGATCTTCCACGTCGCCGCCAACTTCATGGGTGGCAACACGATCCTCTTCTGGGCCATCGTGACGGCGGTGATCCTGTACCTCGGCTCGGTCCTGCCGCTGCCGACGTTCATCCAGCCGATCAACTACGTCGCCTTCTTCCCGGCGTTCGCGGCGATCGTGGTGATCCTGGTGAGCTCGCTGATCACGCCGTTCACCGGGATCCACCTGCAGCAGTCCGCGTTCAAGACGTTCTACCCCGGCCTGAACCCGGGGCCGCTGTGGCCGATCCTGTTCGTCGCGATCGCGTGCGGCGCGATCAGCGGGTGGCACTCCCTGGTCAGCAGCAGCTCGACCTCGAAGCAGGTGGACATCGAGACCGACGCCCGACCGGTCGGCGCCGGCGCGATGCTGACCGAGGGGCTGCTCGCGCTGGCCTCCCTCGCGGCCTACATGGTGCTTTCCTCCAAGGCCACGGGCCTGAGCTCGGTCGGGGCCTGGGTCAACGGCGCGGGCGTCCTCGCCAACCCGTGGCTCGGCTTCCTCGGGAAGGCCATCCTCGCCACGTTCTTCGGGCTGGTGCTGGTCGTCTACGCGCTGACGGTGCAGGCGCTCGTCACGCGCTTCTGGCGGCTGGTGTCGGCCGAACTCGCCGGTGACGGCCAGTTCGCAGTCCTCGGCAACAAGCACGTGGCGACGATCGTGGGCCTCGTCATCCCGGTCGCC
>JAKAHL010000218.1 GCA_021815005.1 Chloroflexota bacterium | reverse complement strand
GGGCGCAGGGCCGAGGCCCCCCGGCCGGACGCTGGGCGGGCCTGACGCACCCGGCCGCGCCCGGGGCGAGGCGGAAAGCCCCCGACAGGCGCGCCCGCGCTGCTAGAATGGCCACCGATGTGCGGGCACTCGCCTGCGCGCGCCCATGCTCATTCGCATCGCGCACGAGGGCCGCGTCCCTATCGGTAGCGACCCCGGGCCGACCTCGAGGACTCCGTGGACCAGAACCAGCTCGGGAACCTCTGGTACGTCGTCGGGTTCGTCATCGCGGGCACGGGGTTCGTGTTCGGGACGATCGCGCTGGCGTGGCTCCTCTCGCACCGCACCCGCGGTGACGAGCACAAGGGCTACCCCTACGAGTCGGGCATCGACACCTTCGGTGACAGCCACGCCCGGTTCGGGATCCCGTTCTACATCTACGCCCTCATGTTCGTGGCCTTCGACATCGAGATCGTGTTCATCTTCCTGTGGGCGCTGGTCTTCCAGGACCTGCTGCTGGGCGGCCTCGTCAGCATGCTGATCTTCGTGGCGATCCTGATGCTCGGCCTGGCGTACGCATGGCGCAAGGGAGTGCTCTCGTGGCGATGACCCCGGACGGCTCCGCCGACGCCGTCGGCCCCGCCGCAACGTCGGCAGCCGGCAACGACGCCGGCCTGGTCGCGGCCTCCCCGAGCGGCGTCAGCTCGCCGATCATCGTGCCCAACACGCTCTGGTCGTCCGTCAACCCGGGCGCCTACCTCTCGACGGCGCCGGCCTACACGCACCTGCGCGAGCTCGAGGGCTCGGACCTGATGCTGTCGGACACCGCGCGCTGGGGCCAGCTGGACGTCATCCCCACCAAGGCCGACATCCTCATCGACCTGATCCGGATGAACAGCCTCTGGCCGCTGCTGTCGGGCCTGGCCTGCTGCGCCATCGAGATGATGTCCGCCGCCACGTCCAAGAACGACATGGACCGCTGGGGCATGTTCCCGTTCCGGGCCAGCCCGCGCCAGGCGGACGTGCTGATCGTCGCCGGCACCCTGACCACCAAGATGGCCGGCCCGCTGGTCCGCCTGTGGGAGCAGATGCCGGAGCCCAAGTGGGTCGTGGCGATGGGCGACTGCACCTGCTCGGGCGGCCGCTACAAGCGCTCCTACTCCACCATCGAGGGCATCGACCGCGTGATGCCCGTGGACGTGTACGTGCCCGGCTGCCCGCCGCGCCCCGAGGGGCTGATCTACGGGATGATGAAGCTGGGCCAGCTCGTGAAGGAGCGGCGCGGCCACTGGGACGAGCACCGGATCGGCCCCAACGTGCCGCAGGACGTGTAGCGATGGACCGCACCCTCAAGACCCGCCTCGAGTCCAAGCTCGCGGACCGTCTCGCGGGCCCCATTCGCCAGCGCCATGACGGGACCGAGATCCGGATCCGCCCAGCGGACATGGTCGAGGTGATGCGCGTCCTCCACGACGACGCCGACCTCGACTTCGTGATCCTCGCGGACCTGTGCGGCGTGGACACGGGCGAGACGATGCAGGTGGTCTACCACCTGTGGTCGAGCAAGACCCCGGACTGGCTGCGGATCGTCGCCGAGGGCATGCCCCGCGAGGACCCGCGCATCGCCACGCTCACCGGTCTGTGGCCCGGCGCCGAGTGGATGGAGCGCGAGGCCTACGACATGTTCGGGATCATCTTCGAGGGCAACCGAGACCTCCGAAGGATTTACATGCCGCCCGACTACGCGAGCTTCCCGCTCCGGAAGGACTTCTACCTCGCCGATGACGCCGCCCGCTCGCCTGGCGGCGGGGTGCGGCACATGGAGCAGACCTCGCCCCCCACGCAGGCCACGCCCGGCTCAATCCGCCGCACGGTGAGGCCCTGACCATGACCGCGAACGCCGAGCCCCGCCAGCACCCCTCCGAGGACGACCCGCGGATCATGCTCCACGGCCAGATGGGCCAGTACGAGCAGGTGCCGCCGTACCCTCCGCGCACGGAGCGCGAGGCCGAGTTCTACACCCTCGGCGACGGCGAGATGTTCCTCAACATGGGCCCGCAGCACCCGTCCACGCACGGCGTGCTCCGCGTGGTGCTCAAGATCAGCGGCGAGAAGGTCGTGGACCTCGACCCGGTGCTGGGCTACCTGCACCGCGGCGTCGAGAAGCTGTGCGAGAACAGCGACTACCACCACATCATCAGCCAGATCGACCCGCTCGAGTACGTGAGCTCGCTGTTCATGGAGTGGGCTCCCGTGATGTCCGTCGAGAAGCTGATGGACGTCCAGGTGCCGCGCCGCGCGGAGTACATTCGGGTCCTCACGGGCGAGCTACTCCGCGTCGCGAGCCACGCCCTGTTCCAGGGCTGGATGGCGCTGGACCTTGGCGGTCTCACCCCGATCCTGTACTCGTTCATCGAGCGCGACGAGATCGTCGAGGCGCTCGCGGCGCTCACCGGCCAGCGGATGCTGTTCAACTACTTCCGCGTCGGCGGCGTGAACGGCGACCTCAACCACGAGTTCCTGTCGCGCGTGGGCGACTGGATGAGCCGGGCGCTCGTCCAGCACGAGGCCAACATCGGCCTCCTCAACGAGAACGAGATCTTCGTCCGCCGGATGCGCGGCATCGGCCGGGTGGACCGTGACATGGCGCTCCGGATGGGCGTCACCGGCCCCAACATCCGGGCCGCCGGCGTGCCGTTCGACGTCCGACGCTCGCACCCGTACTCGGTCTACCCGGAGCTCGAGTTCAACGTGCCGGTCCGCGGCGCCAACGGCGGCGGCGATTCGCTCGATCGCTACCTGCTGCGCCTCGACGAGGTGCGCGAGAGCATCCGGATCATCGACCAGTGCCTCCACGAGATGCCCGACGGGCCGGTCATGGCCCGCCTGCCGCGGCTGATGCGGCCTCGCCCCGGGCGCGCCTGGGCGGCGGTCGAGTCGCCTCGCGGCCTGTTCGGCACCTACGTGATCTCCGACGGCACGGACCAGCCGTTCCGGTTCCGGATCCACGACCCGTCGTTCGTGCACCTCCAGCTCGTTGGGATGCTGATGAAGGACAACCTCATCGCGGACACGATGGCCGTCATGGCCAGCCTCGATCCGGTCATGGGCGGGATCGACAAGTGACCACCGCCATGAACCGCTCCGTGAGCCAGGCGAGCCTGATCGGCAGGGTCGTCATCCCGCTGCTGCTGATCGGCCTCGTCGTCGGGCCGGTGGCCGTCGTGTTCCTGGCCACCGTCATCGGGCCGTGGGTGGTGGGCGTCGTGAACTCGAACCTGGGGATCTTCCGGTTCGTGCTGGCGATCGCGGGCGTCCTGCTGTTCAGCATCCCGGCCGCCTTCATCATCATCTACATGGAGCTCAAGGTCATCGCCTACATGAACCTCCGTGTGGGCCCCAACCGGGTGCTCCCCGCCGGCGCCGCCCACTCGGTGGTTGCGGGCCTCAAGGTCCTCACCAAGGAGGACTTCACCCCCAACGGCGCGGACCGGATCGTCTTCACCTGGTCGCCGGTGCTGGTGTTCCTGACCGCGGTGATGACCTTCATGGTCGTCCCGTTCGGGCCCGGGCTGGTGGGCGCGCCGCTGAACATCGGCCTGCTGTACCTGTTCGCGGTCGGCGGCATGTCGGTGGTCGGCCTGCTCCTGGCCGGCTGGTCGTCGTTCAACAAGTACTCGCTGCTGGGCGGCCTCCGCTCGGCCGCGCAGGTCGTCTCCTACGAGATCCCGCTGACGCTCTCGGTGGTGGGCCTGATCCTCCTCGCCGGCACGCTGAGCATCGACTCGATCGGGCGCCAGCAGGCCGGCTGGGTGTGGGACTGGTTCGTCTTCCGCCAGCCGCTCGGCGCGCTGATCTTCTTCATCGCAGGCGTGGCCGAGGCCAACCGAACTCCGTTCGACCTCACCGAGGCGGACTCGGAGATCGTGGCCGGCTTCGCCACCGAGTACTCGGGGATGCGGTTCGGCTTCCTGTTCTTCGCCGAGTACGTGAACGTGTTCATCATGTCGGCGCTGATCGT
>JAKAHL010000217.1 GCA_021815005.1 Chloroflexota bacterium | reverse complement strand
GCCACGCGAGCTCGAGCGCGGCGGGCGCCTGCCCGCGGTCAGCCGGAGCGGGTCGAGCGCGGAGCGACCGGGCGACGGCCAGCGCGGGGAAGATGTGCCCGCCCGTTCCGCCGCCCGCGATCAGCAGACGCATCGTTCCACGTCCCTTTCTCGACCGTCTCGCGCGAGATCGCCAGCAGGATGCCAACGGCCGCGAACGAGATCACCAGCGAGGACCCCCCGGCCGAGACGAACGGCAGCGGGATGCCCGTGACGGGGATCAGCCCCACCACGACGCCGATGTTGATGAACGCCTGGATGCAGATCCAGCCCGTGATGCCCGCCGCCAGCAGCGCCCCGAACGTGTCAGGCGCGCCCAGCGAGGTTCGGAAGCCCAGGTACGCGAAGGCCACGAACAGGAGGATCACGAGGCCTGCCCCGACCAGCCCCAGCTCCTCGCCGATGATCGCGAAGATGAAGTCGTTGGAGGCGTTGGGGACGAACAGGCCGCCGGCCAGGCGGCTTTCCCCCAGGCCCGCGCCGAAGACACCGCCGAGGGCCAGGGCCAGGAACCCCTGGACGCTGTGGTAGCCGTTCGTGGAGGCCACCGAGAACGGGTCCAGCCAGGCCCGGATGCGGTCCATCTGGTACCCGTGCATGAAGGTGTAGAAGACCACCGGCACGGCCGTCGCGCCCAGCAGCAGCAGGTGCAGGAGGTTGGCGCCGGCGAGGAAGAACAGGAGGAAGGCGGTGAAGCCGAGCACCGACGCCGTGCCCAGGTCGGGCTCCTTGAGCACCAGCGCGACGACCGGCGCCGCGAGCAGCAGGAAGGGGACGGTGCCGGTCCAGAACTTGCGGATCCCGGTCCCCCGCTTCTCGAACCAGTACGCGAGGTAGGTCACCAGCGCGAGCTTCATGAACTCGGCCGGGTGGACCGCCGGCAGGGGCCCGATCTTGAGCCACCGGG
Organism: Chloroflexota bacterium; assembly: GCA_021815005.1. Classification (GTDB taxonomy): domain Bacteria; phylum Chloroflexota; class Limnocylindria; order Limnocylindrales; family CSP1-4; genus CAIXZV01. Next base: position 3,056 of record JAKAHL010000217.1, on the reverse strand, counting down.
CCGACCCGCCCACCACGACATTGAGCGACGGGACGAACACCAGCAGCAGGGCGCCGATGCCGGCGATGTACATCGGCAGCGCCACGAGCCGCAGCAGGCGGTAGTCCACGCGCATCATGACGAGCATCGCCACGGTGCCGAGGGCGGCCCACAGGATCTGCGGCCCGACGATCGCGAACGTGTCGTCCGTCTGGAGATAGGCCCGCATGGCCGACGACGAGTACACCATCAGGATGCCGATGGCGGCGACCGCCACGATGGCCACCAGGATCCCGTACTCGGGATCGTGGCGCTCGCGCTGGAGCGTCTGCTCCACCCGGGGGGACGGCCGGGGCCGCACGGCGGCCCGCAGCAGCGGCGTGACGGCGCTCACTGGTCCCTCCCCTCGCCGGCGGACGCCGCTCGGCTCGCCGAGGCCACGCGGCCGACGGCGTCGATGAAGGCGCGCCCGCGCGCCGCGTAGTCCTCGAACATGTCAAACGAGGCGGCCGCAGGGCTGAGGAGCACCGTGGCCGTCGTGCCGGGCGGCAGGTCGCGCAGGCGGGCCCGGGCCAGCCTCGCCGCCGTGGCGACCGCCTCGTCGAGCGTGGCCGCGCGGGTTGTGCGCGCCAGGCCGGCGGCGTTGAACAGGCTCTCGAGCATCGGGCCGCTCTCGCCGATCAGCACGGCCGCGTGGGCGTGGGTGGCCGCGACGGCGGCGAGGTCGCGCAGGTCGTTGCCCTTGTCCCGCCCCCCGGCGATGAGCACGACCGGCGCGGGGAAGGCGCGGAGGGCCGCGATCACCGCGTCGGGCTGCGTCCCCTGCGAGTCGTTGACGAAGCGCACGCCGTCAAGAACGGCCACGGTCTGGAGGCGGTGCTCCACCCCGGCGAAGGCGCGGGCCGCCCGGCGGATCGCGTCCGGGGCGACGCCGAACAGCAGCCCCACGCTGATCGCCGCCAGCGCGTTGGACACGTTGTGGGCGCCGGGGATCGCCAGCTCCTCCACCGGCATGATGGCCCCGCCCGCCCCGGTCTGGGCCGTGCCGCCCCCGGCGAGCGGCAGGCGCTCCACGCCCGCGGCCACGATCCACCCGTCCACCACGCCGACGCCGCCCGGCACCGGCGGGTCGTTGCGGTAGAGCACGAGCGGCGTGGTGCCGAGACCCGCGTAGGCTGCGACCACCGGGTCCGCGAGGTTCAGCACCAGCGCCCCGTCGGGGTCCACCAGCTCGGCCAGGCGGCGCTTCACGCGGCGGTAGGCCTCGAGCGTGCCGTGGCGATCGAGGTGGTCGGAGGTCACGTTGGTGTAGACGGCCACCGTCGTCCCGCGCGAGAGCTTCGGCAGCTGGAGCTCGGACAGCTCGATCACCACGCGGTGGTCGGGCGTCAGCTCCGGCAGGCGCTCCACCAGCGGGGTGCCGATGTTCCCGCCCAGCGCCGCCGGGTGGAGGGGATCGGCCGCGAGGATGGCGTGGGCGAGCGAGGACGTGGTCGTCTTGCCCTTGGTGCCCGTCACGCCGATCGTCGGCGCGGGGCAGAGGCGGAGGAACAGGTCCGCCTCGGTGACCAGCTCGGGCGCGTCGGGGTCGCCGGCCGCGCGCGCGTCCACGAGCGCCTGGAGCTGCGCCCGGAGGCGCGGCTCGGTCGTCGGGAAGTCGTGGGTGATCGACGGCGAGGTCGCCACGAGCTCGGCGCCCGCCCACGTGGAGGCCGGGTCCACGTCCGGGCCGATGCGCAGCGCGACGTCGCGGGCGCCCAGGAGGCCGATCGCCCGCTCGAGCCGGTCCGCGGGGGCGCCGTCGTACACGGTCACGCTGGCCCCGGCGTCGTGGAGGAACCGCGCCAGCGCCACGCCGCTCCGGGCGAGCCCGAGGACCGTGACCGGCCGCCCCGCGAGGGCGCCGCCGCGCACGTCGTCGAGGGTCAGCGCGTCGAGGTTGATCGCCGGCATCGCGCGTCCTCCTCAGATGACCTTGATGGACGCCAGGAACAGCGTCACGCCCAGCAGGCCGGCCAGGATGCCGATGATCCAGAACCGCATCGCGATCTTCTCCTCGTCCCAGCCGCCCAGCTCGAAGTGGTGGTGCAGCGGGGCCATCCGGAAGACGCGCTTGCCGTGCGTGGCCTTGAAGTAGCCGATCTGGATGATGTCGGACATCGTCTCCATGACGAACACGAACCCCACGACGGGCAGGATCAGGATCTGGCCGGTGATCAGGGCCACCACCGCCAGGGTGGCGCCGAAGCTGAGCGATCCCGAATCCCCCATGAACACCTGCGCAGGGTGGACGTTGAACCACAGGAACCCCAGCAGGGCGCCCGCGATCAGGGCGCACAGGAGCGCGACGTTGGGCTGCTGCGGCTCGTTGAGCAGCGCGATGATCAGGAACGAGACGAAGGCGAACGTCAGCGTGCCGCCGGCGAGCCCGTCGAGGCCGTCGGTGATGTTGACGCCGTTGGACGCGGCGACGATGGCGAATGCCGCGAACGGGATGTACACGGCCGGCGCGACGGCGACGTCGCCGATGAACGGCACGCGGATGCCGGTGATCTGGTACGTGCTCTGCAGCTGCCAGGCCACCGCCACGCTAAGCACGATCTGCCAGAGCAGCTTCTGGCGGGCGCCGATGCCCTCGCCGGTCCGCGCGTTGAGATAGTCGTCGAAGGCGCCCAGGAGCCCGACGGCCGCCAGGGTGGCGAGCGGCGGGATGATGCCGCCCTGGATCGGGCCGAGGAGCGCGTAGAGCGCGAGGACCACCGACAGCAGCAGGAGCCCGCCCATGGTCGGCGTCCCCCACTTGACCATGTGGCTCTGGGGGCCATCCTGGCGGATCTGCTTGGCGAACCCGACGTGCCGCAGCAGCCGGATGTAGGGCGGCATCAGGATGACCACCACGAAAAACGCGATCAGGAGGCCCTGGATCAGCTCGTAGGTCACGCGGGGGCCTCCGCCGCGAGTGCGGCCAGGAGACCATCGACGACCCGCTCGAGCTCCACGCCCCGCGACGCCTTGACCAGCACGACGTCGCCAGGGCGAAGCCGCTTGAGGGCGATGCCCACGGCCTCCGCGGGATC
>JAKAHL010000216.1 GCA_021815005.1 Chloroflexota bacterium | reverse complement strand
CACGTTCAACCCGCGCGTCCCCGGCCCGCCCACCACCCCGCCGGCCGGGCTCGACGCCGCGGTGGCCGACGTGCGCGCCAATGCCGCCGCCTGGCTCGGCACCCCGCCGGCCGAGCGCGCCCGCCTGCTCGACGAGGTGCTGCGGGCGACGCTCGCGATTGCCGGGGAGTGGACGGAGCTCGCCTGCGAGCACGAGGGGCTGGACCCCCGGGCGCCGGAGTCGTCCGAGGAGTCCACCGTGGGGCCGTACATCTTCGTGCGCGGGGCACGGCTGCTTCGGGACGCGCTGCGGGACCTCGACCGCCGCGGCCGGCCGCGGATCCCCGGCGGCGCCCGCCGCCTGGCCGACGGGCGCGTCGCGGCGCGGGTCATGCCCGCGGGGCTGATCGACCGCCTGACGTACCTGGGCACCACCGCGGACGTGTGGATGGACCGGGGCGTCACGCTCGCGTCGCTGCCCGACACGATGGCCGCCGCGTACCGGACGCCGCCGCCGCCTCGGGTCTGCCTGGTCCTGGGGGCGGGCAACGCCTCGTCCATCGGCCCGCTCGACGTGATCCACAAGCTGTTCGTCGAGTCGCAGGTGGTGGTGCTCAAGATGCACCCCGTCATGGCGCACCTGGGCCCGGTGCACGAGGCCGCGCTGGCGCCGCTGGTCCGGGCGGGGGTGCTCCGGGTGGTCTACGGCGACGCGGCCGAGGGCGGGCACCTCGCCCGCCATCCGCTCGTGGACACGCTCCACGTCACCGGCTCGGACCGGACGTACGAGGCGATCGTGTTCGGGGAGGGCCCCGAGGGGGAGGAGCGCAAGCGCCGCGACGCGCCCATCCTGCACAAGCCGTTCACCGCCGAGCTGGGCAACCTGACGCCGATCATCGTGGTGCCCGGGGCCTGGAGCGAGGCCGACCTTGACTACCACGCCGACAACATCGCGACCATGCTGGTCAACAACGCCGGCTTCAACTGCACGACGAGCCGCGTGATCGTTACCGCCCGCCGCTGGCCCCAGCGGGCGGCGCTCATGGACCGGATCCGGGCGCGGCTCGCGGGCCACCCGCCGCGCCTCGCGTACTACCCGGGCGCTACCGAGCGCTTCGACGCGTTCCGCGCGCACTACCCCGGGGCGGAGCTGTTCGGCGCGCCCGGCGATGGCGCGCTGCCGTGGATGCTGATCCCGGACCTCTCGCCCCTCGACGTGGGCGACCCCGCCTACCGGTTCGAGGCGTTCTGCCCGGTCACGGCGGAGACCGCGATCGACGCGACCGACACCGCGGACTTCCTGGACCGCGCCACGGCCTTCGCCAACGAGCAGCTGTGGGGCACGCTCAACGCGACGGTCATCGTGCACCCGGCCACCGAGCGAGACCCGGCCGTCCGGCCGGCGTTCGACCGCGCGATCGCGGGCCTGCGCTACGGCACGGTGTCGCTCAACCACTGGTCGGCGATCGGCTACGGGCTGGGGATCACGCCGTGGGGTGCGCACCCGGGGCACGCCCGGACCGACATCGGCTCCGGGACGGGCTTCGTCCACAACCCGCTGATGTTCGACCGCGCGGAGAAGACGGTCGTGCGGTCGCCGTTCCGCGCCTGGCCCAGGCCGATCTGGTTCATCGGCCATCGCACGGCGCACCGGCTCGTGCCGCACCTGATCCGCTACGAGGCGACGGGCAACCTGCTCGAGCTGCTGCCGGTGGCCCTGCACGCGCTGCGCGGGTAGGGGAGGCCCGCCGGCCAGCCCGCCGACGCTGCGGCAACAAGCGGGCCCGGACGCGGTTCCGACGCGCCCGGGCCCTGACCCGGCTCGCGTGGCTGCGTCCGCCGGGCTGCGATGAGCCTAGCAGCCGCGCGGCGCCTTGCGGGCTCTGGCCCGTCCGGAGGCGCCGGCTAGACCGCCACCCCGGCGCGAAGCCCCTCGAGCACCGCCTCCTCCATCGTCCGCGGGCTCTGCACGTCGCCGGCCGCGAGGACGACGTACGCGCCGTCCCGGGCGGCGTCGGCCGTCAGCTCCAGCAGCAGGCCGTCGGCGGGCACGTGGCCCTGCGCCAGCACCAGCGCCGCCGTGCCCTCGACGACCACCGCCTCCTCGGTCAGCACGTCCTGGAGGTACACGGCCGACTCGTCCACGCCGAACAGGCGGGTCGTCGGCAGGATCGTCACGCGTGCCCGCCGCGCCGCCGCGGTCATCTGGTCGCGGACGTACTGCTGGCAGCGCTGCCCGGCCATGTTGCCCGTCACCGCGAGGGTGACCCGGCAGCCGCGCCCGGCGAGCAGCGTCGCCACACCGAGGCCGAGCCAGTCCGAGCGGAAGTCGGCGACGACGACCCTGCCCTGCGGCACGGCCGACGCGTCGCGGATGGCGTCCCATGCCTGGACGATCCGCGGCGCGCCGACGACCTCCATCGGCGGGAGGTACGGCGTCGCCCCCGTCGCCACGATCACCGCCTGCGCCCCGCTCGCCCGCACGTGGGCCGCGTCCGCCCGCACGCCGGTCACGATGGCGACACCCGCCCGGCGGGCCTCGGCCTCGAGGTTGGTGATCGCCCCGCCGATCTCGTGACGGCCCGGCAGGAGCTGCGCCAGGCGCACCTGGCCGCCCACGCGCCGCTCCGCCTCCACCAGCGTCACGCGATGCCCGCGCTCGGCCGCCACCGCGGCCGCCTTCAGGCCCGCCGGCCCGCCGCCGATCACCAGCACGTCGCGCGGCGTGTCGGTCGGCGGGTGCTTCGCGCGGCCCGGCTCGCCGTGGCGCGGGAACTCGCGCTCGCGGCCGGTCTCGGGGAACTGCACGCACGAGATGGGGTAGTTGGCGTGAAAGTGGCCGATGCACGCCTGGTCGCAGCCGATGCAGGCGCGGATGTCGTCCGGCCGGCCCTCGGCCGCCTTGGCGGGCAGCTCCGGGTCGCAGATCAGCGCCCGGGTCATGACGCACATGTCGGCCGAGCCCGCGGCAAGGATCAGCTCCGCGTCCTGCGGCTGAGTGATGCGCCCCGCCACCAGCACCGGCACGCGCACCGCGGCCCTGACCTTCGCGGCGTACGGCGCCGTATACCCCGCGGCGATGGGCGAGGGCGGGACGATGTGGTCCGAGCCCGCCAGCGTGGCCGAGGTCCCGCGGACGATCGACACGTAGTCGAACGCGCCCTCGCCATCGAGGGTGCGAAGCGCGGCCAGCGCCTCCTCCTCGGTCAGGCCGTCGGGGCTCTCCTCGCCGATGGAGATCCGGAGGCCTACGACGAAGCCCGGGCGGGTCGTCGCGCGGCAGGCAGCCAGCGCCTCGCGCAGGAAGCGGAGGCGTCGCGCCTCGTCGCCGCCCCAGCCGTCGGCCCGCAGGTTCGTCCGCGGGTTGAGGAACTGGCTCGGCAGGTAGCCGTGCGAGGCCACCACCTCCACGCCGTCGAGTCCCGCCGCCTGGAGCCGCCGCGCGGACGCCCCGAACCCGTCGAGGATCTCGCGGATCAGCGTCTCGGTCATCGCCCGCGGGATGACGTGGAACCGCTCGGTCGGGACGGCCGACGGCGCCCAGGCCACCGCGAGCGTGCCGTCCTCGGTGTCCATGATCTCGCGGCCGCCGTGGAACAGCTGGCCGAACACCGTCGCCCCGTGGCGGTGGATCGCGTCGGCGAGGGCCGTGTAGCCGGGGATCGTGGCGTCGGTGTCCGCGGTGAGCTCGTGCGAGGTGTAGCGCGCGGTGGGGTGCACGCCGGCCACCTGGATGACGATCAGCCCCGCCCCGCCCCGCGCCCGAGCCTCCTGGTAGGCGATCAGCTGGTCGGTGACCAGCCCGCCCACCGCCATCACCGTGTCGTGCCCTGACGAGACGATCCGGTTGCGCACGGTCACCCCGCCGATCGTGATCGGCGAGAACAGGTTCGGGAAGGCGGTCGCGGCAGCAGGCGTCGGCATGGGCGCAGGATGGCGGGTCGGCGCGCGGCCCGGGGCACCCGTCGCGCAGCACGGCCCGGGGTCGCGGCCGCCTTCCGCTGCGCGGCCGCCTTCCGCTGCGCGGCCGCCTTCCG
>JAKAHL010000215.1 GCA_021815005.1 Chloroflexota bacterium | reverse complement strand
ACGACCGTGGTGATGAGGGAGGTGGTGGCGGTGGACGCGATCTGCGCCTCGAGGTTTGCCGCCTCCTTGATGTTGATCTGCTCGAGGTTCTGGATCGCCGCGGCGGTGTCTGCGGATGCGGTCTTCGCGGCTTCCAGGGCGGCGACCGCCCCCGCCGTGTCGCCCGCGACCGTCTTTGCCCGGATGGCGCTGACCTGCGGCGTGTAGGCTGCCAGCGCGGCGTCGAACTTGGCGAGCCCCGTCTTCTCGGTGTCGAGCAGGTAGGTGGCCCGATACGCCGTCATGGCGTCGGTGATGGTCGTGGTGTTGGCCGCGATCTCCGTGTCCAGCTGCGTCTGCGTCGCGGCGTCGCCGATGTAGACGATGCCCTTGTTCGCATCGCGGCGGATGACCTCGACGGCGACCGCGACGGTGCCGAGCTCCTCGACGGGGACGAGGCGGTCGTTGTACATCGACTCGGCCGTCGTGCTCGCCGAGTTCAGATTGACGATGGCCAGCAGGCCCAGCGCGATCATGAACGCGATCAGGATCGCCGAGGTACCGAGAAGCTTGCCCCTCACGCCAATTTTCATGGCCGAACCCTCGTGGAGCAGTCCGCGGCCCGGCGGCAGGCGGGGCCAAGCGGCTGTATGCGGTGGTATCGGTCCGGGCCCCGGCGCGCGCCATCGGGAGACTCCCTGAGACGACAGCACGGCCGTGGAATGGATGCTGCCCGCCCCGCCCGATCCCGGCCCCCCTTTCGGGGGCGGCACCCGGGCGCACCGACCCCCGGGCCGCCCTCGCCCCGACGGCGGAGATCGTTTACGCTCCACTTCCCACGTTGCCGGTGCCGAGGGTCGGACCAACCGGTGCCGCGGACCACATGGCCGCTCGTCGGGGGCCGCATCGCCCCCGAGCTCGGGCCGGAGGGTGTGGACCGTCTGGCGCCGGGCTTGGTACGGTCGTACGGTCAGGGTCGCGGGAGCGGCCGGGCAATGCGTCCCCTCCGCTCAGCCAAGCATGTCCACGCCGCCACCGCGCGGCCAGTTCCGGTAGGTGCCAATGCACTGCATCGTCCTCGTGAAGCAGGTCCCGGACGTCAGCAACATCCCCGAGGACGCATGGGACCGGGAGAAGGGCACGCTGCGCCGCGGCCTCCTGGACAGCGTCCTCAACCCGCTCGACCTCCATGCGCTGACGTTCGCGAGGCGGATCACCGCGACCGATCCCGATGCCCGGACCGTCTACCTCACGATGGGGCCGCCCCAGGCCCGCGAGGTGCTGGTTGACTGCCTCTCCCGGGCGCCGGGCGAGGCCGTCCTCTTGACGGACCGCGCGATGGGCGGGGCGGACACCGTGGCCACGGCGTACTCGCTGGCCCAGGCGATCCGGCGCATCGAGACCGAGCTGTTCGGCGGCGACCGCAACTACGTGATCGTGTCGGGCATGCAGTCTGTGGACGGCGACACGGCACAGGTCCCGCCCCAGCTGGCCGAGGACCTGGGGATCGACCAGGTCGCCTACGCCCAGGACGTCCACACGGACCCGGTCCTCAAGTTCCGGCGCATCGGGGCGGCGGGCACGGAGGACGTGGTCCCCACGCGGTTCCCCGTCCTCGTCACGGTCACCGCCTGCACGGACACGCTGTACGCCGGCTTCGCGGCCGCCCGGGCCGCCCGCAGCTCCACGATCCACACCTGGAGTGCCGCCGACGTCGGCGCCACCCCGGACAGGGTGGGCATCAAGGGCTCGCGCACGACCGTGTACCGCATCTTCTCGCCGTCCGAGGACCGGGCGAAGCAGTGCGTGATGGTCGCTGACGCGGCCGACCTGGTGAAGCGTGTCCAGGCGAAGTACCGCTCGGCCACCGGCGGGCCCACGGCCCACGAGGAGGGCGCGTACGCTCTCGACGGCAAGTCGCCCACCTACCGAGGCGAGTTCTGGCTGCTGGCCGAGCGCGAGGGGGACGGCCTCAAGGCGGTCAGCCTCGAGCTGCTGGGCAAGGCCCGCGAGCTGGCGGACCTGGTGGGCGAGAGGGTGGGCGTGGTCCTGCCGTGCGACACCGCCGGTGACCTGCCGAGCGAGCTGATCGGTCGCGGTGCCGACGCTGTCTACGCCCTCGAGCACCCGATGCTCGCGACGTTCTCGCCCATTCCGTTCAAGGCAGCCGTGGCAGCCCTGGTCAACGAGCGCCACCCGCAGGTCATGCTCTTCGGCGCCACGCCGATGGGCCGCGAGCTTGCCCCGCGCATCGCCTACGCGTGCGACTCCGGCCTCACCGCGGACTGCACCAAGCTCGAGATCGGCGACCACACCAAGGGCGGCCACGCGCTGGTCGGCATCCTCAAGCAGACGCGCCCCGCCCTCGGCGGCAACATCATGGCCACCATCATGACCAAGGACTCGCCCACGCAGATGGCCACGGTCCGGCCGGGCGTGTTCAAGGTCCCGCCGCGTGACGACGCCCGACGGGGCGAGGTAGTCCGGATCGTGCCGGACCTGTCGGCCGATCTCGTGGGCGCCGACGTGACCGCGGTCGAGTCCTTCGTGTCCAAGGTCAACATCCGCGACGCCAAGATCATCGTCTCCGGCGGGCACGGCATCCGGAGCAAGGGCGACTTCGACCGGCTCCTCCAACCCTTGGCCCAAAGCCTCGAGCACCTGCTGGGCGACGAGGCCAAGGTGGGCGCCAGCCGGCATGCGGTGGAGGACGGCTTCCGGAGCCACGACTACCAGGTCGGCCAGACCGGCCAGACGGTCGCCCCCAAGCTGTACGTGGCGGTGGGCATCTCCGGCGCCGTGCAGCACGTGTCCGGGATGCAGATGTCGGACACGGTGGTGGCCATCAACAAGGATCCGCGCGCGCGGATCTTCAACTACGCGGACTTCGGCATCGTCGGCGATCTGGAGGCGGTCGTCCCGCAGTTGACGCGCGCAGCGCAGGAGGCCAGGTAGATGGGCGGCATCGACATCCTCATCGTCGGCGCCGGACCCGCCGGCCTCGGGGCGGCGATCCGCGCCAAGCAGGCTGCCCGGGCCGCCGGTCGCGAGGTCGCCGTGGCGGTGATCGACAAGGCGCCGGCCCCCGGCAACCACGTGCTGTCCGGCGCCGCCTTCGAGCCGGCCGTCCTCGACGACCTGCTGCCGGGCTGGCGTGACATGCGCCACAGCTTCACCGAGACGATGGTGCCGGTGGAGCGCGAGGACCTGATGTTCCTCCGCGCCAAGCACGCGAACCGCATCCCGGACCGGGTGGTGCCGGCGCGCATGCACCACACCGGCGACGTGGTCATCTCGGCGTCCCGCCTGGCCCAGTTCCTGGCCGAGCAGGCCGACAAGCTGGGCGTGGAGGTCTACCACGGCTACACCGCCCGCTCGCTGCTCGTGGAGGACGGTGCCGTGCGGGGCGTCCGCCTCGGCGAGCTGGGCCTGCGGGCCGACGGCACGCCCAAGGGCAACCACCTCCCGGCCGAGGAGATCCGCGCCACCGTCACGATCCTCGCGGACGGCACGCACGGCGTCCTCTCTCGCCAGTTCGCCGAGCGGTTCGGCGGGGGCGCCAACCCGCAGGTCCTGTCGCTCGGGATGAAGGCGATCGTCCAGTTCCCCGAGGCCAGCCCGTTCGGGAACAACCGCGTGATGCACACGCTGGGCTACCCGTTGACACCGTCCACCTTCGGCGGTGGCTTCCTCTACTCGCTGGGCGAGAAGACCGTTGCCGTCGGGCTCATCATCGGGCTCGACTGGAAGTACGGGGACCTCAACCCGCAGCGCGAGTTCGAGACGTTCCGCGCGCACCCGTACATCAGCCGGCTGCTCAAGGGCGGCGTCACGGTGGCCACGGGCGCCAAGACCATCCCGGAGGGGGGTCTCGGGTCGATCGGCGCGCTCTCAGCGCCCGGCGGGATGATCGTCGGGGACGGCGCCGGCTTCGTGAACATGGAGAAGATCAAGGGCATCCACTACGCGATCCGGTCGGGCATGTGCGCGGCCGAGACGGCCGTGGAGGCGCTCGGCGGGAGCGGCGCCGCGGGCTCGCTCGAC
>JAKAHL010000003.1 GCA_021815005.1 Chloroflexota bacterium | reverse complement strand
CGCACGTCGCGCCCGGGAGCGCCGGCACCTCCAGCAGCGCCTCCGTCGCCGTCTGGCGACGCTCGGGAGGGGCGCCGCGACTGGCGCGGCGGATGCCGCGGCCGATGCCTGAGCGCCCGTCGGGCCGCCCAGAGCGGCAGCCGCCTCGCTTGACGCTCGCGGAATCGCGACCCTATCCTCGGGCCAACCCGAGCGGACCACGCTCGCGGAGCGGAGGACCCCACCCCTTGCCCGATGCCGACGCCCGCGTTGCCGTCCCCACTGGCGACGTCCAGTACCACATCGGCGTCGGGCCGGGCGACCTCGCCGAGTACATCCTGCTGCCGGGCGATCAGGACCGCGTGGAGGTGATCGCGTCCCACTTCGACACCGTCGAGCTGCGCCACCGCCACCGCGAGTTCGCCACCGCCACGGGAACCTATCGCGGTCTGCGCGTGTCGTGCGTCTCCACCGGCATCGGCGCGGACAACGTGGAGATCGTCCTCAGCGAGATCCTCGCGATCACGGGCCGGCCGACGATCATCCGCATCGGGTCCAGTGGCGCACTTCAGCCCGGCATGGAGGTTGGCGACCTCGTGATCTCCACCGGCTCGGTGCGCCTCGAGACCACGACGAGCTGGTTCGTCCACGAGGGCTACCCCGCCGTCGCCCACTACGAGGCCGTGCTGGCGCTGGAGGAGGCGGCGACCCGGCTCGGCCATCGCCATCATGTGGGCCTGACGGCGACCGCGCCCGGTTTCTACGGCGCGCAGGGACGCCCCATCCCGCATCTCCCCATCCGATACCCTGACCTCGCCGAGGACATGGCCCGTCAGGGCATCCTCAACTTCGAGATGGAGGCGTCGGCGCTTCTGGTGCTGGCCGGTCTGGGCGGCAGTCGCGCCGGCGTCGTGTGCGCCGTCTACGCGAATCGCCGGACTGGCGAGTTCGCGGAGGGCGACGCCAGGACCAGGGCGGAGGCCGCCGTGGTGGAGACCGGGCTCGAGAGCCTGGTCGTCCTCGCGGAACTGGACCGCCAGAAGCAGTCGGCCGGAGCGGTGCGCTGGCGCCCGTCGCTCTGGACTCCAACCTGAGCGCCAGGACAGCACGACGCGGCCCGCGAGGCGCTACGCTTCCGCGGATCACCGAATTGGGAGGAGACGCGCAATGGCCCAGGCGTACTGCGTCAAGGACAAGGCCAAGGTCGAGGTCCAGAACCCGCAGCAGATCACGATGAAGAACGGCAAGCCGGCGATCCAGGGCACGTGCCCGATCTGCGGCGGCAAGGTCTTCAAGATCGGCGGCTGACGCCGAACCCAGAACCGGTGCGTTGAGCCCCCGTCCGGCAGGTCCGGCGGGGGCTCAATGGTGCTCGGCGGCGGTCCGCCCGGCCCGGGCCAACGGGCCGTGTATCGGGGGAGTGCACGGGAGCCCCTGCTAAGATTCCCGGCATTCAGATCCACTCGGCCCGAAGGACCTCGCCCTGCTCCCACCTCGCCGCGTTCAAGACATCGGAATCGCCGCCGCGACCGCCGCCTGTCCGGCGACCGCCGCCGCGCTCCCGACGTCGTCGGTGTCCGACCCGTCGCGCGCCGGGCTCGTCCCGTGGCTCGTCATCCCATCGCGTCGGCCGTGCTCCTGCTGGCCGACGGCAGGGCGTCCCCAGTCACAAGGAGAATCAGGATGACCGTTCGCGTCGGCATCAACGGTTTCGGCCGCATCGGCCGCCAGTCCCTCAAGGCGCTGATCGAGCGCGCGCCCGAGGTCGAGGTGGTCGCCGTCAACGACCTCGTCGACGTCCCGACCAATGCGCTCCTGTTCAAGCATGACTCCACCTACGGTGCCTACAAGGGCGAGGTCAGCCACACCGACGACGCCCTCGTCATCGACGGCAAGACGATCAAGGTCCTCCAGGTCAAGGACCCGGCCACCCTCCCGTGGGGCGACCTGGGCGTGGACATCGTGATCGAGTCCACCGGCCTGTTCACCGATGCCGAGAAGGCCGCGGCCCACGTGGCCGCCGGCGCCAAGAAGGTCATCATCTCCGCTCCCGCCAAGAAGGAGGACATCACGATCGTCCTCGGCGTGAACGAGGACAAGTACGACTCGGCCAGGCACCACATCATCAGCAACGCGTCCTGCACCACCAACTGCCTGGCGCCCGCCGCCAAGGTCGTCCACGACAACTGGGTGATCAAGCGCGGCCTGATGAACACCATCCACAGCTACACCAACGACCAGCGCGTCCTCGACGTCGCCCACAAGGACCCGCGCCGCGCCCGCGCCGCCGGCCTCAACATCATCCCGACCACCACCGGCGCCGCGAAGGCCCTGTCGCTCGTGATCCCGGACCTCAAGGGCAAGTTCGACGGCTTCAGCCTCCGGGTCCCGACGCCCACCGTCTCGGTCGTGGACTTCACGGCCGAGCTGGAGAAGAACGTCACGCTCGAGGAGCTCAACCAGGCCTTCCGCGACGCGGCCGCCGGCCGGCTCGCCGGGATCCTGGGCGCCAGCGACGAGCCGCTCGTCTCGAGCGACTACCGCGGCGACAGCCGCAGCTCCATCGTGGACCTGCCGTCCAACATGGTCCTCGGCGGCAACTTCGTGAAGGTGATCGCCTGGTACGACAACGAGTGGGGCTACAGCTGCCGCGTCGCCGACCTCACCAGGTTCGTGGCGGGCAAGCTCTAGGCCCATCGGTCGGCCCATCCCCTTGCTTCACGGCCCGGCGGTCTCGGCTGCCGGGCCAGGGGAGAGACACATGGACAAGCTCACCGTCCGCGACCTGGACGCCGCGGGCAAGCGCGTCTTCGTGCGCGTGGACTTCAACGTCCCGCTGCAGGACGGCAAGGTCACCGACGACAGCCGCATCCGAGCGGCGCTGCCGACGATCCGGTACCTCCAGCAGCAGGGCGCCAGGGTCATCCTCGCCAGCCACCTCGGCCGGCCCGACGGCAAGGTCAGCGACTCGCTCCGGCTCCGCCCCGTGGGCGAGCGCCTGAGCCAGCTGCTGGGCAAGACCGTCCCGGTCACCGGCGACGCGCTCGGCGCGGGCACCGAGGACGCCGTCAAGCGCCTGCGCAACGGCGAGGTGCTGCTGCTCGAGAACCTCCGCTTCCACGCGGAGGAGGAGAAGAACGACCCGAAGTTCGCGGAGGCGCTCGCCGCCTACTGCGACGTGTACGTGAACGACGCGTTCGGCACCGCGCACCGCGCGCACGCGAGCACCGTCGGGATCGCCAAGCTCCGTCCGGCCTATGCCGGCTTCCTCATGGAGAAGGAGATCGCGAACCTCGGCAAGCTGCTCGAGAACCCCGAGCGGCCGTTCGCCGCGATCATCGGCGGCGCCAAGGTCAGCGACAAGATCAAGGTCCTCAAGAACCTGCTGGCCAAGGTCGACATCATGGTGATCGGCGGCGGCATGGCGAACACCTTCCTGCTCGCGCAGGGCAAGCCGATCGGCAAGAGCCTGGCCGAGCCCGACCGGGTCGAGGACGCGCGGGCGATCCTGGCCGCGGCCGAGGAGAAGGGCGTCAAGGTGGTCCTGCCGGTGGACGTGGTGGTGGCCAAGGAGGTCACCCGCGGCACCGAGTACAAGACGATCCCGGCCGAGAAGGTCCCCGCAAGCTGGCACATCGTGGACCTGGGCAAGCAGAGCCTCGCCAACATCGAGACCGCGCTGGCCGGCGTCCGAACCGTGCTCTGGAACGGCCCGCTGGGCGTGTTCGAGATCCCGTCGTTCGCGCATGGCACCAAGGCCATCGCCCGGTTCCTGGCCGATCGGGCCGCGGACGGCGCGGCGGTGGTCGTGGGCGGCGGCGACTCCGTGGCGGCGATCACCCAGCAGGGGCTGGCCGACAAGATGACCCATATCAGCACCGGTGGCGGCGCGTCGCTCGAGTTCCTCGAGGGCAAGGAGCTGCCGGGCGTCACGGTCCTGCTGGACCGCAAGCCGGAGGCCTCCTCGTGAGCGACACCACCATTGCCTGGGTCGATGCCCGGGAGATCCTCGACTCGCGGGGCAACCCGACGATCGAGGTTGACGTCGTCACCGAGGACGGGAGCCTCGGCCGAGCGGCGGTCCCGTCCGGCGCCAGCACCGGCGCCAACGAGGCCGTGGAGCTGCGCGACGGAGACAAGGCCCGCTTCGGCGGCAAGGGCGTCCTGACCGCGGTCGCCAACGTCACCGACCGCATCGGCCCCAGCATCCTCGGTTTCGACGCCGCGGACCAGGCGGCCATCGACCAGATGCTGATCGAGCTCGACGGCACGCCCAACAAGGCGGAGCTGGGCGCGAACGCCATCCTGGGCGTGTCGCTCGCCTGCGCCCACGCGTCGGCGTCGAGCCACGAGGTCCCGCTCTACCGCTGGATCGGCGGCGTCGGCGCGCGGATCCTGCCCGTGCCCCAGTTCAACATCCTCAACGGCGGCAAGCACGCCCAGGACTCCACGGACTTCCAGGAGTTCATGGTCATGCCGGTGGGCGTCGCGTCCTTCGGCGAGGCGCTGCGAGCGGGGGCCGAGGTGTTCGCCGCGCTCCGCAAGATCCTCCACGACGAGGGCCATGCCACCGGCCAGGGCGACGAGGGCGGCTTCGCGCCGAGCCTCCCGTCCAACCAGGCGGCGGTCGAGGTGATCCTCCGCGCCATCGAGAAGGCCGGCTACAAGCCCGGCGACGAGGTGGCCATCGCGCTCGACCCGGCCACGAGCTCCATCCTGGTGGACGGCACGGGCACGGGCGGCGTCCCGGGCCGGTACAACCTCGCCAAGGAGGGCCGCGTCCTCGACGCCGGCGAGATGGTGGACCTCTGGGCCGACTGGATCGCCCGCTACCCGATCGTCTCGCTCGAGGACGGCCTCGCCGAGGATGACTGGGGCGGCTGGCGCGAGCTTAACGCGCGCCTGGGCGACAAGGTGCAGCTGGTGGGCGACGACATCGTCGTCACCAACCCCGCGTTCATCCGCCGCGCCATCACCGAGAAGGCGATGAACTCGGTCCTCATCAAGCTCAACCAGATCGGCACGCTCACCGAGACGATCGACGCGATCGAGCTCGCCCGGCGTGCGGGCTGGTCGGCGGTGGTCTCCCACCGCTCGGGCGAGACCGAGGACACCACCATCGCCGACCTCGTGGTGGCCATGGGCACGGGCCAGATCAAGACGGGCGCCCCGTCCCGCTCCGAGCGCGTGGCCAAGTACAACCGGCTGCTCCGGATCGCGGACGAGCTGGGCGACGACGCCCGGTACCTCGGCCGCGCCGCGCTCTCGGGCGCTGCGGGGCGCGGGATCTTCTAGAGTCGCCGGCGCCCGCTGCGCGCGGGCGGTCGCTCTTCCGGCACGTGGCGCGCCTTCCGCGAGGAGGGCGCGTCACGTCGCGTTTCGCCGACCGCGGCGCGGACGCCCGTGCGGGGCTTCCGGACCGCGAGGACGAGTCGTGCTGCGACGACCTGGCTGCCGCTGGCGCCGATTCGGATCAGCTACGGGTGGGAGCGGTCGCAGCGCCCGCGCGCCGGGCGATTCCTCGCCATCTACGGTTCAGGCCCGCACCCGAGCGCGAAACTCAACGCGAAGCGTTGCGAGTGCCACTGTCACCCGTGGCCGATCGGATCCGGCCGCGGACGGCGCCGGAGAATCGAAAACGCCCCGGCCGATGACCGGGGCGTTCTTCTTGGGCGCGGAGCGCCTGGCTGGCGCTACTCCGCCTTCTTGGCGGTCTTCTTCGGCGCGGCGGCCTTGGCGGCCGGCTTCGCGGCGGCGGCCTTGGCGGCCGGCTTGGCGGCGGCCGTCTTGGGAGCCGCAGGCTTCGCGGCGGCGGCCTTGGCCGCAGGCTTCGCGGCGGCAGGCTTGGCGGCGGCCTTGACGGCCGGCTTGGCGGCGGCAGTCTTCGCTCCGGCAGCCTTGGCGGCCGGCTTGGCGGCCGGCTTGGCGGCCGGCTTGGCGGCGGCGGCCTTGGCCGGGGCCTTCGCAGCAGCCGTGGCCTTGGCGGCGGCATCCGGGGCGGCGGCGGCGTCAGCGCGGGTGGTCCGCGACAGTGCCGCGCGGGCCTTGCCGGCGGCGGTCTGCGCGCCCTTGGCCTTGACGGCCTTGCCAGCTGCGATGCGGGCCTTGGCGGCCTTGGCGGCAGCGGCCTTGCCGGTGCTCTTGGCCACGTGGCTGCTCACGACGGCCTGACCCGTGACCGCAGCGTTCACCTTCCGCGCGAGGCGGCTCTTGCGGCGAGCGGCAGCGTTCGGGTGGATGGCGCCCACCTTGGCCGCGCGATCGAGGGCCGAGATGGCCTCCGCCAGCGTGGCCTCCACGTCAGCGCCCTCGGGCTGCGACGTGGCGGTGGTGAGGGCCTTGGCGACCAGGGTCTTTGCCGCGGACCGCCGGGGCTGCAGGATCGCGTGCCGGCGCTCAGCCTGGCGGACGCCCTTCAGCCCGGACGGGGTGCGAGCGCCCTGCCATTTCCGAGGCGTTCTGGCCAAGGTGGCAATGCTCCGTTCGGTGACTGCAGATGCAATGGGTGCAACTTTCAACGCGCGCGGAAGAGGACGGCCCGCAGGCGCGAAGGCGGATGGTAGCAGAGGCGGCGCGGAATCGGCCAGCGGGAGATTCGCCGCCGGCCGTCCGCGCGGGTGGTCAGCCTCGTCGGCGCATCGCCCGGTAGCGCGCGATCAGCGCCGCGGTGGAGCCGTCGTGCGCGCCCGGGGCGGCGTCGTCGGCGGCCACCAGCTCCGCGTTGATCTTGGTGGCGAGCACCTTGCCCAGCTCCACGCCCCACTGGTCGAAGCTGTCGATGCCCCAGATCACGCCCTGCACAAAGACCTTGTGCTCGTAGAGCGCCACGAGGGCGCCGAGGATCCGCGGTGTGAGCTTGTCGGCGAGGATCACCGACGTGGGCCGGTTGCCCTCGAACACCCGCGCGTTCACCTGGTGCGCGGGCACCCCCGCCGCCACGACCTCCTCGCGCGTCTTGCCGAACGCGAACGCCTCGGCCTGGGCGAACAGGTTCGCCATCAGCAGGTCGTGGTGCGGCCCCACCTCGGTGGTGGGGTTGGCGAACCCGATGAGGTCCGCGGGCACGATGTGCGTGCCCTGGTGGAGCAGCTGGTAGTAGGCGTGCTGGCCGTTGGTGCCCGCGGTGCCCCAGACGATCGGCCCCGTTGCGTAGGTGACGTGCGAGCCGTCCAGCCGGACGTGCTTGCCGTTGGACTCCATGTCCAGCTGCTGCAGGTACGCCGGGAAGCGGCTGAGCTCCTGGCTGTACGGCAGCACCGCGTGACTCTCGAAGCCGAAGAAGTCCCCGTACCAGATCCCGAGCAGCGCCATCAGGACCGGCATGTTCCGCTCGAGCGGGGCGGAGCGGAAGTGCTCGTCCATGTCGTGGAAGCCCGTGAGCATCTCGCCGAAGTCGTCCGGGCCGATCGCCACCATCAGCGACAGGCCGATGGCCGAATCCATCGAGTACCGGCCGCCCACCCAGTCCCAGAAGCCGAACATGTTGGCGGTGTCGATGCCGAACTCGCGCACCTTCTCGGCGTTGGTGCTGACCGCGACGAAGTGGCGCGCCACGGCCGCCCCGTCGCCGCCCAGGCCCGCCAGCAGCCACTCGCGCGCCGACGTGGCGTTGGTGATCGTCTCGACCGTGGTGAACGTCTTGGAGGAGACGATGAACAGCGTCTCGGCCGGGTCGAGGTCAATCACGGCGTCGCGCAGGTCCGTGCCGTCCACGTTGGACACGAAGCGGAAGCGCATCGAGCGGTCGCTGTAGTGGCGGAGCGCCTCGGTCGCCATCGCGGGGCCGAGGTCGGACCCGCCGATGCCGATGTTGACCACGTTCCGGATGCGCCGGCCCGTGTGGCCGAGCCACTCCCCGTCGCGCACGCGGACCGCGAAGGCGGCCATGCGGCCGAGCACCTCGTGCACGTCGGCGGCCACGTCGTGCCCGTCCACGACGAGCCTCGCGTCGGCCGGCAGGCGCAGCGCGGTGTGCAGCACCGAGCGGCCCTCGGTGACGTTGATCCGCTTGCCCGCGAACATCGCCTCGCGGCGCGCCTCGACGTTCGCCGTCTTCGCGAGCTCCAGCAGCAGCGGCACGGTGTCGGCCGTGATGCGGTGCTTCGAGTAGTCGAGGAACAGCCCGGCGCCCTCCGCGGTGAGCCGGCGCGCGCGCTCGGCGTCGGCGGCGAACAGGTCGCGCAGGTGGAGGTCGCGGACCGCGGCGTGGTGGGCCCGCAGGGCGGCCCAGGCGGGGGACTGGTCGATGGGCTGGGCGGAGGAGGTCTCAGTCATGGCAGCCGAAGCGTACGACGCCCGTGCGGACTACGCCCCGGCCCGGATGCGCTCCCAGCCGTCGGCGCCGAGCGCGTGCAGCTCGCCCAGCGAGATGTCGAACCAGGCGCCCCGCAGCGCCAGCGCCCCGGAGGCCTCGCGCGAGCGCACCCACGGGAACGTGCGCAGGTTGGCCAGCGACTGCTCCACGGTCAGGTGCTCGAGTCGTGTCCGGCGCGTCTCGGGGCTGGCGAGGTCGCCCGGCGCCAGCAGCGCCTCGAGGTCGCGCAGGCCACCGACCCACGCGCCGATGAAGTCGGTGGCGGTGAGCGGCGGGGCGTTCCCGAACGCGGCCCCGACGCCGCCGCAGCGGCCGTGGCCGAGGACCATGACCGTGCTCACCCCGAGCACGTGCACGGCGTACTCGAGCGCCGCGCTCGCGGCATGGTGCCGCGCGTCCGGCGCGTACACGGGCACGAGCGCGGCCACGTTGCGGACCACGAACAGCTCCCCCGGCGCGGCGTCGAACACCGCCTCCGGCGCCGAGCGGGAGTCGGAGCAGGCGATGACCATCGTCCGCGGCGACTGGCCCTCCGCGCTCAGCCGGCGGTAGCGCTCGGCCTCCGCCGGGTAGCGCTCGGCGCGGAAGCGGCGGTAGCCGTCGAGAAGATCGTCGGGGAGCGGCGTCAGGGCCATGCGCTGATGCTATCGGGCGCCGCCGGGCTGGCAAGCGGCCCTGGCGCGAGCGACGGGGTGAACGCCCCGGGGGCTACACTCCCGCCTCGTGACCATCCCCCAGTCGCGCGTGCGCAACTTCAGCATCATCGCCCACATCGACCACGGGAAGACGACGCTGTCCGACCGCCTGCTCGAGCTGACGCACACAATCGAGGCGCGCCAGATGACCAGCCAGGTCCTCGACTCCATGGACCTGGAGAAGGAGAAGGGGATCACGATCAAGGCGCGCGCCGTCCGGCTGGAGTACACGGCCGCCGACGGCCTGGCCTACGCGCTCAACCTGATCGACACGCCGGGCCACGTGGACTTCAGCTACGAGGTCAGCCGTAGCCTCCAGGCGTGCGAGGGCGCGATCCTGGTCGTGGACGCCGCGCAGGGCATCGAGGCGCAGACGCTCGCCAACGTCCACCTCGCCCTGCGCGAGGGCCTCACGATCATCCCGGTGCTCAACAAGATCGACCTCCCGTCCGCCCAGCCCGACGTCGTGATGGAGGAGCTGGAGAGCGTCCTGGCGATCCCGCGCGAGGAGGTGATCCTCGCGAGCGCGAAGGAGGGCACCGGCGTGCCGGAGATCCTCGAGGCGATCGTCGCGCGCATCCCGCCGCCGAAGGGCGCCGCCGACGCCCCGCTCCGCGCGCTCGTCTTCGACAGCCACTACGACCCGTACAAGGGCGTCGTCTGCTACATCCGGCTCGAGGAGGGCACGCTCCACGAGCACGACGTGATCCGCCTCATGGCGAGCGGGGCCGAGACGGAGCTGCTCGAGCTGGGCGTGTTCCGGCCTCAGCTGGTCCCGGTCAAGCAGCTCGCGGCGGGCGAGGTGGGGTACGTGGCGACCGGCCTCAAGAACGTGCGCGAGGCGCAGGTCGGCGACACGGTGACGACGGTCGCGCGGCCCGCGGCCGAGCCGTTCCCCGGCTACCAGGCCGCCAAGAGCCTCGTGTTCGCGGGCCTCTATCCCGTGGCCGGCCCGGACTACCCGCTGCTGCGCGACGCGCTGGAGAAGCTGCACCTCAACGACGCGTCGTTCACGTTCGAGCCCGAATCGTCGGTCGCCCTCGGCTTCGGCTTCCGCTGCGGGTTCCTGGGGCTGCTCCACATGGAGATCGTCCAGGAGCGCCTGGAGCGCGAGTTCGACCTCGACCTCATCGCCTCGGCGCCCTCGGTGGAGTACCACGTGAACCTGACCGCCAGCCGAGGCCAGGTGGTGGTGGACAACCCGGCGCGGTTCCCCGACGTGGGCGAGATCGAGTCCATCGAGGAGCCGTGGGTCAACCTCGGCATCGTCACCCCGGACCGCTACATCGGCTCCCTGATGGAGCTCACCACCAATCGGCGCGGCACGTTCCTCACGATGGAGTACCTGGACCCGCAGCGCGTGCACATGCACTTCGAGCTGCCGCTCGCCGAGCTCATCGTGGACTACTACGACCAGCTCAAGACTCGGACGCAGGGCTACGCCTCGATGGAGTACGAGGAGGCCGGCTACCGCGCGGCGAACCTGGTCAAGCTCGACGTCCTCGTCAACGGCGAGCCGGTGGACGCCCTCAGCCTCATCGTCCACCGCGACCGCGCCCAGACCACCGGCCGAGCCCTGACGACCCAGCTGCGCAAGCTGATCCCGCGCCAGATGTTCGAGGTGCCCATCCAGGCGGCCATCGGCAGCCACGTCGTGGCGCGCGAGACCCTCGCCGCGATGCGCAAGAACGTGCTCGCGAAGTGTTACGGTGGCGACATCACCCGGAAGCGCAAGCTGCTCGAGAAACAGAAGGAGGGCAAGCAGCGGATGAAGCGCGTCGGCTCCGTCGAGATCCCGCAGGAGGCCTTCCTCGCGATCCTGCGCATGGACGAGGACTGACCCGCCGCCCCGCCTGCCGTTCCGCCCGCCGCAGGAGCAGCGCTGATGCCGACGATCGACACGTCCGGCCTGCCGGGGATCGACGCGATCCCCGACCTCCTCCGCGTCCTGATGGCGCTCGGCATCACGCTCTTCCTGCTGATCCACCGCTTCGACGCCGAGCGGTTCTCCGCGGCGGAGTACGACGACGCCGATCGCTGGGGCAACCCGCCCTCGCTGCTCCGCCGGCTCGCGTGGTACCTCCTGGGCCTGGCGGGGGTCCTGGCCGTGCTCGTCCTGCACCCCTCGCCGGGCGCGGGCCTCTACCTCTCGCTCGGCGACCGGCTGGGCGTGCTCATCCTTGGCCTCACCTATGGCGTCGGCGGAACGCTCGCGGCGGTGGGGCTGGCCTACTGGCGGTACCGGCACGTGCGGCTGCCGGTTATCCGCTCGTACCCCGGTGCCGTGCTCAACGCCGTCGCCACCGCGTTCGTGGACGAGGCCGTGTTCCGCGGCATCGTGTTCGGCATGGCGATCGCGATCGGCGTGGACCCGAACCTCGCCAACCTGGCGCAGGCCCTGCTGTACGCGCTGGCCACGCGGACCGGCGCGCCGGGCCGGCCCAAGGCGATGCTGCTGGTCATGCTCGCGATCGGCCTGATCGGCGGCTGGCTGACCGGGGTGACCGGCGGCATCGGGGCGGCGTTCCTGGGCCATGCCATCACGCGCCTCGCGTTCTTCCTCACCACTGGGCACCCGGGCGGCATCCCGGCGCCGAGGGGGGCAGAGGAGGAGGAGGTCGTGCGCCGGGGCGCGCCGCCGGAGGGCTGGAAGGCCCTCGACGAGGGCGACGAGGAGGCGTGAGCCCAGGCGCCGCCGACCCACGGCCGCCGGTCGCGCCTCGGCTGGCCGACCGACGGCCGCCGGTCGCGCTCTACCTGCACGTCCCGTTCTGCGTCTCGCTGTGCCCGTACTGCGACTTCGTCGTGGTGGCAGGCGCCGGCGCACGCGGGGCGTCGTCGCGGATCGCGGCCTTCGTCGAGGCGCTGGCAACGGAGCTTCGCCTCCGCGCCGACACGCTCGACGCGCTGTTCGGCGGGCCGTCGTCGGGAGGTCGGCCCGCGCTGGCGTCCGTCTACCTCGGCGGCGGCACCCCGTCGCTGCTGGCACCCGACGACGTGGCGCGGCTGCTGGGGATCGCGGGCGCCCGGTTCGGCCTCGCGGACGGGGCGGAGGTGACGCTGGAGGCGAACCCCGGGCCTGACGAGCGAGGCGATGCCGCGGCGTTCGCGCGGGCGGGCGTGACCCGGCTCTCGCTGGGCGCGCAGGCGATGGACGCGAAACTGCTGCGGCGGCTCGGGCGGCGGCACGCACCGGCGGACGTGGCCGCGGCCGTCGCGGAGGCGCGCGCCGGGGGCATCGCGAACGTCTCGGTGGATCTCCTGTACGACGTGCCTGGCCAGACGCCCGACGGCTGGGCGGAGACCCTCGACGCCGCGGTGGCGCTCGGCGTGGACCACGTCTCGGCCTACGCGCTCACCCTCGACGATCCCGACGCGGAGGGTCTGACCGGACCGCTGGGCGATCACCTGCCGACGCGGGCGGGGGCGCGCCGGTGGCGGGCGGCGGCCGTCGTGGAGCAGGACGAGGACCGGGCCGCGGACCAGTACCGGACGGCCGTGGAACGCCTCGGGGCAGCCGGTTTCCGCGGCTACGAGATCTCGAACTGGGCCCGACCCGGCCGCGAGAGCCGGCACAACCTCGCGTACTGGCGGCGGCTTCCGCACGAGGCGGTCGGCCCAGGGGCGCACGCGTTCGACGGGGCGGTCCGGCGCTGGAACGCGGCGCGCCTGGAGCCGTACCTGGCGGCGCTGGCGGCGGCGCCCACGCTGCCGCCCGGCGGGGAGGAGCCCGTGGACGCTGCCGCGGCTGCGGCCGAGACCGCGATCCTGGCCCTGCGGCTCGACACGGGCCTGCCGGTCGCGGCGGCGATGGCGCCCGGCTCGCGGCTCGCCCCGCATCTCGACTGGGCGCTGGGCGCGGGCCTGCTGACGCGGTTCGTCAGCGAGGACGGGGAGGCGCGCGTCCGGCTCACCACCGACGGCCGCCTGCTGTCCAACGAGCTGTTCGCCCGGCTGGTGTAGCCGATCAGGGGACCCCCCCGGCGGCCCGATGGCCGACAATGGCGCGAGGTGCGGGCGCCTGGCCCGGGCCAAGGCACGGGAGGCTGGGGATGACCGGGGAGCGTCGGCTCGCAGGCGTGGCGGCGGCACCGGGGGTCGCCCGCGGCCCGTGGGCGCACGTCCGCCGGGACCGCCCGGTCGGGGGCCGGATCGCGGCTGGCGACGCGCCGGCCGAGGAGCAACGCCTCCGGGACGCCTCCAACGCTGCGGCCGACGCGCTCATGGCGCTCTCCGAGCAGGTCGAGGCGGCCGGTCACGCCGACGAGGCGGCGATCTTCATGGCGCACGCCACGCTCGCCTGGGACCCGGCCCTGATCGAGACGGCGGTCGCTCGCATCCACGAGCGCGGCGAGGACGGCATTGCCGCCATCGTCGCGGCCGGTGCCGACGCCGCCGCGGGCCTGGCTGCCCTCGACGACGAGCTCCTGGCGGCCCGGGCGCCGGACGTGGTGGACGTCGCGGAGCGGATCGCGCGCGTCCTGGCCGGCATCCCCGAGGAGGCGGACCTCCTGCCGGGGCGGGCGATCGTGGCGGCAGAGGACCTGTCGCCATCGCTCACGGCCACGCTGCCCAGGGAGCACATGCTGGGCATCGCGCTCGAGGCGGGCTCGCCCACCGCGCACGCGGCCATCCTGGCTCGCGCCTACGGGATCCCGGCGGTCGTCGGCGTCCCGGGCCTGCTGGCGGCGCTCGCCGGGCCGGGTGGCGAGAGCCCGGCTGCCGAGCTCGCCCTGGACGGGTCAACCGGCGAGGTGGTGCTCGACCCTTCCGGGGCCACGGCCGCCGACCTCGACGGGCGGGCCTCCCGGCTGGCCGAGGCCCGCTCCCACGACCTGGAGGAGGCGTCGCTGTCCGCGGCCACGCGCGACGGGGTGGAGGTCACGCTGCTCGCGAACATCGGCACGCCGGCGGAGGCGGCGCCGGCCCGCGCGCTCGGCGCCCGGGGCGTCGGCCTGTTCCGCACGGAGTTCCTGTTCCTCGAGCGGGCGGCGCCGCCCACCGAATCGGAGCAGGCCGCCGCCTACGCCGAGGCGGTTTCGGCGTTCGGGGGCGATCCGGTCACGATCCGCCTGCTGGACATCGGCGGCGACAAGCCGATCCCGTACCTGCCAATGCCCCACGAGGACAACCCGTTCCTCGGGGTGCGCGCACTGCGGCTCGCGCTGGACCGCCCGGACCTGTTCCTGACGCAGCTGCGGGCCTGCCACCGCGCAGCCTTGTCCGGCCGCGTGAAGGTGATGGCCCCGATGGTGGCGGACGCGGGTGACGCCGCGCTGCTGCTGGACCTCGATCGCCAGGCGCTCGAGGGGCTCGCCCTCGATGGGGTTGCGCACGGGCCGGTTGAGCTGGGCGTCATGCTGGAGATCCCGTCGGCGATCCTCGCGGCGGACGCCTACTTCGGCTCGATCGCCTTCGCGAGCCTGGGCACCAACGACCTGACCCAGTACACGCTCGCGGTGGACCGCGGCAATCCGTCGCTGGAGCGGTACCGCGACGCGCTGCACCCGGCGGTGCTGCGGCTGATCGCGATGGCCGTCGAGAGCGCGGACCGGGCCGGGACCGCGCTCTCGGTTTGCGGCGAGATGGCCGGCGACCCGGTTGCGGCCCTGGCGCTGGTCGGCCTGGGCGTGCGCCAGCTGTCCATGGGCGCGGCGTCGCTGCCTGCCGTCCGGCGGGCGATCCGCGGAGCCCACGCCGGCGCGCTCGCGGCGGAGGGCCGAGCCGCCCTGAGCGACCCGTCGGCCGCCGCCGTTCGCGCGCGCTTCGCGAGGCTGGCGGCCGCGTGCTGAGCCTCGGTCGCGATCCGGGCGATCCGGGCGATCCGGGCGATCCGGGCGGCTCAGCGCCCGGCCCGGGCGACCCGTTGACACCCCGGACGGCCCGGCGCTAGACTGGCCCAACGTCGTTAGCACTCTCGATCTGTGAGTGCTAACTACCCAAGGAGCAGCCGGATGGCGCGACGCCTGCGCACCAGCGGCCCCCTGGACCTTCGCTCCCAGGCGATCCTTCGGGCCGTTATCGAGGAATACGTCACCAGCGCCCAGCCCGTGGGCAGCGCGGCGCTCGTCGAGCGCTACCGCCTCGGCGTGTCCTCCGCCACCGTGCGGGCTGTCCTCGCCGATCTCGAGGCGGCGGGCCTGCTCACCCACCCCCACACGTCCGCCGGCCGCGTCCCCACCGAGCACGGCTACCGCTTCTACGTCGAGTCCATCGTGGACAGCGTGCCGCTGCCGCCGGTGGAGCAGCTGATGATCCGCCACCAGTTCGGCCAGGTGGAGTACGCGAGCGAGCACTGGTTCCGCCTCGCCGCCACCACGCTCGCCACGCTGACCCGGGCGGCCGGCCTCGCCACCCCGGCCAAGCCCGCCGCCGCACACTTGCGCCACCTTGACCTCGTCGCCATCGGCGACCGGGTGGCCAGCCTGATCCTCGTCCTGCGCGAGGGCTCCCTGCGCCAGGTCCAGTGCGGCCTGGACGAGCCCACTGACCAGGACGCGCTGTCGGTCGTCGCCGCCCGCCTCAACGAGCTCCTGGTGGGGCGAACCGCGGACCAGGCCCAGACCGCCCTGGCGGCGCTCCCCGGCGATGACCCGGCCGCCGCGCTGACCCGCCGGATCGGCGAGCGCGTGGTGCGCTCCCTCGCGGAGTTCGACGCCGCCGCCACCGAGGAGCTGTTCAGCGATGGCCTGCTCAACGTGATGGCCGCCCCGGAGTTCGCCCAGAGCGACAAGCTCCGCCGCGTCTTCGCCGCTCTCGAGGACCGGGCCTACCTCGCCCGGCTGATCGCGGGCGTCGCCGGGAGCGGCAGCATCCGGATCTACATCGGCAGCGAGAACCCGGCCGAGGAGATGGCCGACGTGTCGCTCGTGCTCGCCCCATACGGGCGGCCGGGTCGCGCGGTCGGCGTCATCGGCGTGCTGGGGCCCACTCGGATGGCCTACCCCCAGGCCATCGGCACCGTCCGCTTCGTCTCCGGGCTCATGAACGAGCTCGTCGATCACCTGTACGCCTGAGAGTCCCGATGACCGAACCCCGCCGACCCGCCATCCGCCGCCCGCGGGCCCAGGAGCGCATCGACGCCCTGGACACCTCGCCGGCCGCCGTCGCCGCCGCCCTGGAGAAGCTCCGCGCGGAGGGCGACGCCAACGTCGCCCAGATCCAGGCTGAGCATGACCAGGCGCTGGCCAAGCTGACGGCCGAGCGCGACGAGTACCTCGCCGCCCTCCAGCGCGAGCGCGCCGAGTTCACCAACTTCCGGCAGCGCACCGTCAAGGAGCGCGAGCAGGAGCGCGGCCTCGCCGGCGTGGACCTGATCACCAAGGTCCTCGCCCTCGCGGACGACTTCGACCGCGCCATCGACAGCCGGCCGGACGCCCTCGCCGACTCCCCGTGGGCGGAGGGCATCGCCAACATCGACCGCAAGCTGCGCGGCCTCCTCGAGAGCGAGGGCGTCCGCGCGGTGGACGCGGCACCGGGCACCGCCTTCGACCCGCGCGAGCACGAGGCCATCGCCAGCGTGCCCGGCACGGGCCTGCCGGACGGCGCCATCGTTGAGGAGCTCCGTCGCGGCTACCGCCTCCGCGACCGCGTCATCCGGCCCGCGCTCGTGTCCGTCGCCCAGGGTGGCGGCGACGCCCCGGCGACCCGGCCCAACTAGCCGCCGCCCCATCCGCAACCACGCCCAACCCGCACCCAACGCTTCCAGGAGACCCGAATGGGCAAGATCATCGGCATCGACCTCGGCACGACGAACTCCGTCGTGGCGGTGATGGAGGGCGGCGAGCCCACCGTCATCCCCAGCTCCGAGGGCAACCGCACCGTCCCGTCCGTCGTCGGCTTCGCCAAGTCCGGCGAGCGCGTCGTCGGCCAGCTGGCCAAGCGCCAGGCGGTCACCAACCCCACCAACACCGTGTACTCGATCAAGCGCTTCATGGGCCGCCGCTGGGACGACCCGGAGGTGCAGCGCAGCAAGGGCCTCGTCCCGTACACGGTCGAGAAGGACCCCAAGTCGGACGGCATCCGCGTGGTCGCGGACGACAAGCACTACACGCCGCCCGAAGTCAGCGCGATGGTCCTCCAGAAGCTCAAGGCGGACGCGGAGGCGTACCTGGGCGAGAAGGTCACCGAGGCCGTCATCACGGTCCCGGCCTACTTCGACGACACGCAGCGCCAGGCGACCAAGGACGCGGGCCGGATCGCCGGCCTCGAGGTCAAGCGGATCATCAACGAGCCCACGGCGTCCGCGCTGGCGTACGGCCTGGACAAGAAGCACGACGAGAAGATCGCCGTCTACGATCTCGGCGGCGGCACCTTCGACATCTCCATCCTGGAGCTGGGCGAGGGCGTGTTCGAGGTCAAGGCCACCAACGGCGACACGCACCTCGGCGGCGACGACTTCGACCAGCGCGTCATCGAGTGGCTGCTGGCCGAGTTCAAGAAGGACCAGGGCATCGACCTCTCGCGTGACCAGCAGGCCCTGCAGCGGCTCAAGGAGGCCGCCGAGAAGGCCAAGATCGAGCTCAGCTCGACGATGACCACCGAGATCAACCTGCCGTACATCACCGCGGACGCGTCGGGCCCGAAGCACCTCGTGATGTCGCTGTCGCGGGCGAAGCTCGAGAGCCTCGTCGGCGACCTGACCGAGCGGACCAAGGGGCCTGTCCTCGCCGCCCTCAAGGACGCGGGCCTGCGTCCCAGCGAGATCGACGAGGTCATCCTCGTCGGCGGCATGACCCGCATGCCGTCGGTCCAGGAGCTGGTCAAGGGCCTGTTCGGCAAGGAGCCGCACAAGGGCGTCAACCCCGACGAGGTCGTGGCGATCGGCGCCGCGATCCAGGCGGGCGTGCTGGGCGGCGAGGTCAAGGACGTCCTGCTGCTCGACGTCACGCCGCTGTCGCTGGGCATCGAGACGCTGGGCGGGGTGATGACCCGGCTGATCGACCGGAACACCACGATCCCGACCTCGAAGTCGCAGGTGTTCTCCACCGCGTCCGACAGCCAGAGCCAGGTCGAGATCCACGTCCTCCAGGGCGAGCGCGACTTCGCCAACGACAACAAGACGCTCGGCCGGTTCATCCTCGATGGCATCCCGCCCGCCCCGCGGGGCATCCCGCAGATCGAGGTCACGTTCGACATCGACGCGAACGGCATCCTCGACGTGCGGGCCAAGGACCGCGCCACCGGCAAGGAGCAGCAGGTGCGGATCACCGCGTCCTCGATGCTCTCCAAGGACG
Organism: Chloroflexota bacterium; assembly: GCA_021815005.1. Lineage (GTDB taxonomy): Bacteria > Chloroflexota > Limnocylindria > Limnocylindrales > CSP1-4 > CAIXZV01. The sequence continues at coordinate 558 of JAKAHL010000003.1, read as the reverse complement.
ACGTGGACAAGATGGTGCGCGACGCCGAGTCGCACGCCGACGAGGACAAGAAGCGGCGCGAGGAGGTGGAGCTGCGCAACCAGGCCGAGGCCCTCACGTTCCAGGCCGAGCGCTCGCTGAAGGACCTGGGCGACAAGGTGCCGGCGGAGGACCGCGCGGCGGTGGAGGGCGGCGTCACGGCCGTCCGGGACGCGCTCAAGGGCTCCGACGCCGAGGCCGTGCAGCGCACGATGGACGCGCTCGTCGAGGTGCTCCAGCGGATGTCCACCAACGCCTACCAGGCTGCGCAGGCGGCCGAGGGTGCGGGTGGCGGCGATGGCGCTGGTGCGGGCTCCGCTGGCTCTGGCCCGGCTGGCGCCGGCGCCGGCGACGAGACGGTCGAGGGCGAGTTCAAGGAGGTCTAGCCTCCGCATCGCTGCACAGTTCGCGGCCCGCCGGGGGGTCCCGGCGGGCCGTCTCGCGTCGGCACCGGCCGTCGGGCCATCCGATTCCCGGGCCGTCTCGCGTCGGCGCCGGCCGGCGGGCCATCCGATTCCCGGGCCGGCTCGGTGTGGCCCC
>JAKAHL010000214.1 GCA_021815005.1 Chloroflexota bacterium | reverse complement strand
GCGGGTGACGATGTTCGCCGACGGGCGCCTGCCGGAAGTCCAGACCATCGGCGGCACGCCGGCGGTGGGGATCTGCGGGTCCGGGATCGTGGACGCCGTCGCCGAGCTCTACCGCACCGGGCGCATCGACCACCGGGGCCGGTTCCAGCCGGCCGCGCCCGGGGTCCGGCGCGGTGAGAAGGGCCTCGAGACCGTCCTGTCGCCCGCCGAGACCAACGGGATCGGCCGCGACGTGGTGATCACCCAGGGCGACGTCAACGAGATCCAGCTGGCCAAGGGCGCGATCGAGGTGGGCATCCGCATCCTGCTCGACGCCACGGGCACCGACCCCGCCTCGGTGGACGAGGTGGTGGTGGCCGGCGCCTTCGGCTCTTACCTGGACCTCGACAACTCGCTCGCGATCGGCCTGCTGCCCCGGCTGCCGAACGCGTCGTACGTGCAGGTGGGCAACGCCGCCGGGACGGGCGCCAAGGCGGCCCTCCTCTCGCTCCGCGAGCGCGCCCGAGCCCGCGAGATCGCCCGCGAGGCGGGCTACGTGGAGCTCACCACGTACCCCGGCTTCCAGCGCCGGTTCGCCAACGCCATGCTCTTCCCCCGCCCCGAACCCTGAGGCACGCGCCCATGACGTTCCAGATCATCGCCGAGAAGATCAACGGCACCCGCAAGTCCGTCCAGGCCGCCGTCGTCGGGCGCGACCAGGCGTTCATCGAGGACCTGGCGCGGCGGCAGGCCGAGGCCGGCGCCACGTGGATCGACGTCAACGCGGGCACCAGCCCCGAGCGGGAGCCCGACGACCTGGTGTGGCTCGTCCAGACCGTGCAGGCGGTCGTGGACCAGCCGCTGTCCATCGACACCGCCAATCCCAAGGCCCTGCGGGCGGCGCTCGCCGCCGTGGCCAAGACGCCGCTCGTCAATTCGATCAGCGGCGAGCGGTCGCGGATCGAGGGCGTCCTGCCGCAGGCGGCCGAGGCGGGCAGCCCGGTTGTGGCGCTCGCGCTCGACGACGCGGGCATCCCGGCCACGACCGAGGCGCGGATGGAGGTCATCCGACGCCTGGTGGACCTGACCCGGGCCTCGGGCATTCCCGACGGCCGCGTCTACGTGGACCCGCTGGTCATGACCATCTCCACCAACGTCCAGAGCGCCAACACCGCCCTCGCGACGATGCGGGCGGTGAGGGACGAGTTCCCCGAGTGCCACATGACCTCGGGCCTGTCCAACGTCTCGTTCGGCCTGCCGGCACGCGCGCTGGTGAACCGGACCTACCTGACCCTCGCTGTCGAGGCCGGGCTCGACAGCGCCATCCTCGACCCCCTCGACCGCGAGCTCCGGGCGTCCCTCCTCGCGACCGAGCTGCTCCTGGGCAGGGACCGGCACTGCCTTGCCTACACCCGGGCGTTCCGGGCCGGGCTCATCGGGCCCGTCCCCGCCGCTCCCGCCAAGACGCCGGTCTGAACCCGACCGGCACCGGAGGATTCGGTATGTCACAAGCGCTCATCGACGCCATCGCCGAGATGGAGGACGAGAAGGCCGTCCGCCTCGCGGGGGAGCTGCTCGGCGGCGGCGAGTCGCCGCTGGCGATCCTCGACGACTGCAAGGCGGGCATGGCCGTCGTCGGCGACCGGTTCGAGCGGGGCGAGTACTTCGTTCCCGAGCTGATCCTCGCGGGCGAGATGCTCAAGCAGATCAGCGACATCGTGAAGCCGCACCTCACGCAGGGCGGCGACGCGCCCAAGCTGGGCAAAGTGGTCCTGGGCACCGTCGCGGGCGACATCCACGACATCGGCAAGGACATCGTCAACTTCATGCTCGACGTCAACGGCTTCGAGGTCCACGACCTGGGCGTGGACGTGTCGATCGACCGCTTCGTCGAGGCGGTGCGGACCGAGCGCCCGGACGTGGTGGCGCTGTCGGGCTTCCTGACGCTGTCCTACGACGCCATGCGGGACACGGTGGCAGCGCTCGACCAGGCCGGGGTGCGCAGCGGCGTGAAGATCATGATCGGCGGCGGCACCGTGGACGACGGCGTCCGCACGTTCGCGGGCGCGGACGCCTACGGGCTCAATGCGATGGACGCGGTGAACCTGGCCAAGGGCTGGGTGGGGGCCAACTGACGTGAGCGAGACCACCTGGGTCAACCCCGATCTCGGCAAGACGCCCGCGGAGCTGTTCGCCGAGCGCAACCAGCGCGTCCTGGACGCCTTCGCGATGCGGGTGCCGGACCGCATCCCGATCAACCTGGGCCTGAGCTACCTCGCGGCCGAGATGGGCGGCGTGAGCCACGCGGAGCTCTACCGCGACACCGCCCTGCAGGCGCGCCTCGTGGTGGACGCCGCCAAGCGCTTCGGCCCGGACAACACGCTCGGCCCGTGGCACGACCCGCGCCCGTCGCAGGCCGTCGGCGACCGCATGACCAAGTGGCCGGGCGTGCAGCTGCCCGACGACAGCTCGTTCCAGTTCAACGAGCACGAGTTCATGAAGGCCGAGGACTACCCGGCCTTCCTCGAGGACACCAGCGACTGGACTGTCCGGACGTACCTGCCGCGGGCCTTCGCCGAGCTCGAGGGGCTGGCGCTGCTGCCGCCGCTGGGCATGTCGGCCTTCGGCTACTACAACCTGTTCAACAGCCCGGTGCTGCTGGCCCCGCCCGTCCAGAAGGCGTTCGAGGCGATCAACAAGGCAGCCGTCGCTCAGACCGCGTGGATCGGCGAGCAGATGGCGCTCAACACGATGCTCATCGAGCAGGCCGGCGTCCCGCCGATCGCCTGGCTGGCGGCCCTCATCGAGGCGCCGTTCGACTTCATGTCCGACACGCTGCGCGGCATGCGGGGCATCTTCCTGGACCTGCGGCAGCGTCCCGCGGAGCTGCTCAAGGCCCAGGAGAAGGTCCTCAAGTTCCAGGTGGACTTCGCCAAGGCGACCTGCGCCGCGCTGGGCATCCCGTACGCGTTCATCCCGCTCCACCGCGGCTCCGACGGCTTCATGTCGATCGAGCAGTTCGAGAAGTTCTACTGGCCGGGACTCGAGTCGATGATGCTCCAGCTGGTGGACGCCGGGATCACCCCGGTCGTGTACTACGAGGGCATCTGGGACCAGCGGCTCGAGTACCTCGCCAGGCTGCCGAAGGGCAAGACGATCGGGTACTTCCAGAGCAGCGACATGAAGCGGGTCAAGGAGACGGCGGGCACCGCGATGTGCATCGCCGGCGGCATGTCCAACTCCCTGCTCCGGAGCGGGTCCGCGTCGGCGATCCGCGAGGCCACCCACGAGGCATGCGAGGTCCTGGGCAAAGGCGGCGGGTACGTCATGAACACCGGCGTCATGGAGCTCGAGGGCTGCGACCCGGACCTGGTCCAGGTCTGGTGCGACGCCACCAAGGAGTACGGCGTCTACCGCTAGGCGCCGCCACGTCGAGCCACCAGCGGAGCGCCTTCGTCCCGGGCGGGCGAAGGCGCTCCGCGTCCCTGGAGCCCACCATGACGACCACCGGACTCTCCGAGGCGGCGCCTGAGGCGGTGCGACCCCGGGTGACCCCGTGGCTCGTGCTGGGCGTGGCGTTCTTCCTGAGCGTGGTCGCGGTGATGGCGCAGTTCGCGGCCCCGCCGCTGATGCCGGTGCTGATGAGCGCCTTCGGCGTCGACATCGCGCAGGCGTCGTCGCTCATGTCGGTGTTCGCCATCACCGGCGTGGTCCTCGCCCTGCCCGCCGGCCTGGTGCTCGGGCGGTTCGGGCCGCTCCCCACGGGCGCGGCGGCAGCCGTCGCGGTCGTCGTCGGCAGCGTCGTGGCGGCGGCCGCGCCGTCCTATGGCGTGCTGCTCGCGGGCCGCGCCGTGCAAGGGCTGGGCACCGGTCTCGTCGGCGTCACGGCGCCCGCGGTGGTCGCCACCGCGTTCTCGCCCCAGCGCCGGGGCGCGGCCATGGGCATCTGGGCGATGTGGGTCCCGGCGGGCTCGCTGCTGATGTACCTGATCGGCCCGCCGCTCGCGATGGCCCATGGCTGGCCCGCCGTCTGGTGGCTCACCGCCGGGCTGGGCGTCGCCGCCCTTGTCGCCTGGGTCG